>DATDTO010000069.1:0-23830 GCA_035290825.1 archaeon | reverse complement strand
TGGCAAAGTTAGGCAAATCTGTTGTTGCGGTTGACGGCAATTTGACAACCCCAAACTTAGGTTTACACCTTGGCATCCCATTGCATCCAAAAACATTGCAGGATGTGCTTTCTGGGGACGCTAGGCTTAAGCAGGCCTTGTATCAACATGAACTTGGCTTCAGCATAATGCCAGCAGACATTTCTTTAAGGAGGCTGACAAAGGTCACAGCAAGCGATCTAATTTCTGTTTTGTACAAGCTTGCAGATGGTTTTGAGTTTGTGATTGTGGATGCAGCTGCAGGCCTTGGTAGAGAGGCGTTAGCGGCTATTGACGCAGCTGACGAATTGATCACAATAACCAACCCTGAGATGCCTGCGATGGTCGAGGCCTTGAAGCTTGGGCGGATTTCTGAAAAGACCGATACAAAGAACCTTGGGGTTGTTGTGAACAGGTATAGAAAGGAGAAAGGTGTCCCTACACCTGCGGAGATCAAGGAGTTTTTGGACATGGAAATAATCGGCATCGTCCCTGAGGATTCTAAAATCAGGCAGGCACTTGCAAGCAAACAACCAATTGTCCATGCAAACCCGCGTTCAACTTCTGCAAGAAAGTTCAAAGAAATAGCTGCCACCATTGCTGGTTTACAGGAGAGGAAGGATGCGAAGATCAGGATCCCTGAACACTCCCCTATTTTTAGCTGGCTGAAGAAATAGCGCGATAAGAATAAAAAGCTTATTCTCCAATTAAAGAAATTCTATTACTTATGCCAACATATAGTTTTGCATCTGAATCTGTAACAAGAGGCCATCCTGACAAAGTCGCTGACCAAATTTCTGATGCTTTTGTTGACGAGATTTTATGTGATGGAACACATACTTCTAGAGCGGCTGTAGAAGTTTTTGTCAAAGGTGCTATAGATAATCCTGACATGGATCTGTTGGCAAAATCTTATGGTTCTGAAAATGCAGAACGGGTTGCACGGCTTGGTGTAGTGACTATTGGCGGCGAGGCAAAAACAACTAGGGGGTTAGATTTTAGTAGCATAGTTAGAAGGGTTATAAGAAATATTGGATATGAAGCAGAAGACGGTTTCGATGAACACTGTCATATTGCTGTTGCCCTAAGTGAACAATCACCAAATATAGCCATGGGTGTAGACAGGGGTTCTTTGAAAGATCAGGGCGCCGGAGATCAAGGAATGATGTTTGGCTACGCTACAGATGAAACGCCTGAACTTATGCCATTGCCAATTATGTTAGCGCATAGGCTTGTTGGTGGATTAGAAGCAGCTAGAACTGAAGGAATACTAGATTGGTTGAGACCAGATGGAAAGTCTCAGGTTACTGTAGTATATAATGAAAATCATAAACCATTATATGTGTCACGTGTGACTGTTTCTGCTCATCATAGCCCATGGGTTAGTAATGCTGATATAGAAGAAGGGGTAAGGGAAGAGGTTATAAAACCAGCCATCGGAGATAGAATGAGAGATGATACTGTAATTCTAATCAATCCAACAGGAAGGTTTGAGGTTGGTGGTCCTAAAGGTGACAGTGGTCTTACCGGAAGAAAAATAATAGTTGACACATACGGCGGAGCAGCACCACATGGCGGTGGCGCATTCTCTGGAAAGGATCCTTCAAAAGTAGATAGATCAGCCGCATATGCTGCAAGATGGGTTGCTAAAAACATTGTTGCTGCCGACCTGGCAGAAAAGGCATTGGTACAGCTTGCATATAGTATAGGTAGAAAGGATCCGGATTGTGTATATGTCGAAACGTTTGGTACAGGTAGACTATCTCCTGGAAGATTGTCTCAAGTTATTAGGGATGTGTTTCCGCTTGTTCCTGGTGAGTTCATATGGGCTCTACAATTAACAGGGTCCAACAGACCTGCTTATAGGAGCACAGCACATGGGGGTCACTTTGGTCGAGATGGATTTAGTTGGGAAAGGCTAGATAAGGTTGATGAGTTAAGGGGTAGAGCAAAGGTTTATCTCTAAAATAATTTTTCTATATCCAATTCAAATCCCACAACCGGTTTTTCCAAATTCCAATTGTTTAAAACTTGCGGATGGATCTCCCCTATTATTCCTATTAATCTGTTTTCAATAAAAACTTCTGCAACCCTTCCTGAAATAAATGACGGGTGGTTTGTTTTTTTCAGGGTGAGTTTTTTGCCTAACACAGACAAGAAAGCGGCCAACACAGATGACGCATCTTCATATCCAACTTGTGTGTTTGTTAGTGTGACTGCCATCCTCCCTTTATTGCTTACACCAGTCTCCTTGTTCAATGGATCAAACAAAACAATATCGCCAACCTCAAAGATGTTTTGTGGGTATTCTTGGTTCTTGTTATAGGCCAAAAACTCCAGTAAATTTGGTAACAACTTGTCCCTGAACACAGACCAATTTGAGCTTACTGGATTTTCTATTTCCACGATCTTACCTTCAGGCAAATTCATTTTCTTGAACATTGACTCTTTGTTTGTTAGGACAAATGTTAGAACCTCTTGCAGGCCCAAACCAACACACACCTCCCTTATCACATTCGTGAAGTCTTCTAACCTGTCCCTGGAACCAACTGTTGGCAATGTTGGTATTTGCGGCTCAATGTCATTGTAACCAAAACCAATAGCCACATCCTCCACAAGATCCCTTTGATGCATGATGTCCTGCCTGTATGCTGGATATTCAACATGGATTTTTTTCTGGTCAAGCCTTGCATTATATCTCCCTTCTTTCAGCAACTTTATCATCTCTGCATCCGAAACCTCCAGACCAAGGATTTTTCTACAGTAATCAGGGTCTATGTGAGCTGTTTTTGGCGTGAAATCTGGAGTGATTATTTTCTTGTCCTTGTATGCTATCTCAACTTCCTCAACCTGCCCGCCCCTCTCTATCAGCGCCGACACTAGCACGTTGATTGCTGTGTGCAGACTTTTTATATCATCACCAGAACACTCCAGGAAAATGTCCTTTGTCTCTGTTGTGACATTTCCGGCGATGCTCGAGTTAATAATTGGCTCCATTGCCAAAATAGAACTGCTTGCATCCAACCAAACATTGTATTTTTTAGAGTCTTTTAGAAGGTGGCCATATTGCTTCCCCTTTTCATGGTTTTGTAAGATTTCCTTTGCTGTCATTTCTTTGTCATGACCTAAAGGCTTGAATTTTATTTTTTCCGGAAGCATGCCAATATACTTCACAGGGAATTTTATTTTGCTCAAATCATATGCGCCCATTGACATTGCTTTCCTGTTCCTTCCAAATGTGCCGCCGACCTTTTCCTGCAACTGAATCATCTGAGAAAGGATATGTTGGTCTATCTTCACATTCCTGACAACTGCGGCTGTAACTAAAGGATGGAAATCATCTGGAGATTCTACTACAACTTTCCAGCTAGCTTTTTTCACAGAATATTTCGGCAGACCTTCTTCTATTTTGAAATGACCTTTCAGCTCGCGCGCGATGCCTTCAACTGACCATAAATCCGGCCTATTAGTGTCCTTCACATCAACTTTCAGCGTGTCGCCATCATGCCCATCCAGTTCCGTCTTCGCAAAAAGCAAAGCATCTTCTAACTCTTTTATTGTAAATTTCCTTCCAACCAACTTCTCCAAATCTGTTTTACTTATCTCGAATTTTGGCATGCTATCCTCTAGTTTGCAAAGTTTTTATGTTTTCATAAACTAATCTCTCCAATTTTTCTACATCCCCTAATTTATGGGTTTCAGAAATACAAACAAATATCTCTCCAGTATTCTCATTTTCTATTGTTACCTTAAACAATGGAGATTTATCATTGAATTTACATTGGGGAGTGAAATAGTGATTATGCCACTTTATTTTATTTTTATTCAACTCTTCTCCAAGTTCTAATAATTTTTTAAATGATACTTCTTTCATACAACCATCTCTGCTTCTCTCAACCATTTCAAATCAGTTGAGAACAATTGTCTAATATCATTAATCCCAAGCTTGAACATGGCCAATCTGTCTATGCCCAGTCCCCATGCAATAACAGGAACATCTACACCTAAGGGCTTTGTCAACTCTTCCCTAAACATGCCGGCTCCACCAAGCTCAACCCACCCTAAATCAGGATGCTTCGCAGACATCTGAACACCAGGCTCGACAAAAGGATAGTAATCTGGAAGGAACTTGACTTGTGTGGCGCCTGCAACTTCTTTTGCAAACATCTCGAGAAGCCCAAGGAGATTTCTGAATGTAAGATCTCCAACAACAATGCCTTCACAATGATTGAACTCAATGCCATGTGTTGCGTCTATTACATCTGGCCTAAAATTTCTTCCGATAATAAAATATTTTCCAGGGATATTTGGTTTTTTTGAGAGTGTCCTTGCAGAACATGCTGTTGTATGCGCTCTTGGCATGAGGTGCGCGGCTTTTGCAGGATTCCACTTATATCCCCAACCAGTTGACCCAGTTTTCCATCCATTTTCATGCGCTTCTTTTACTCTTTCAACTAATTTTGGATCTGGCAGATTTCCCTGTTTAGGATATTTCAAAGTATAAACATCTGTCCAATCCCTTGATGGATGTCCCTGTGGTTGATAAAGCGCATCAAAATTCCAGAACTCTGACTCTATATAATTTCCTTTCATCTCCTTGAATCCAAGTTCAACTAACTTTGATCTTGTTTTTTCCAAAAACTGGTTGTAAGGCTGCCTCTTTCCAGGATAAACTTTCCTACCAACAAACTCGACATTATATGGTTTTATTTTTGTCTGTTTCCAAAGACCTGTTTTCACAAGCTCCGGCGTCAGCTTGTCTATTTCTTTACCAACAAATTGTTGAGCCTTTGTAAGCTCGTCTTCCCTTTCCTCCTTTACAAGCTTCCTGAAAATCAAAATTTTTATTAGATCTTCTGGAGCCCTTTCAATATTCTCCAGCGCGCTCTGTAGTTTGGTGTCTGGTTGTTTTGCCAGAACTAGCCTACCTTCTTTGATTTCTACCCAACCGTTTTTCTTGGCCCATTGCAAAGCTATCTGGAAGTTTTCTATTTTCTTTCCAGCTTCTTCAAATGAAAGGCTCCCTTTTTTTAGAAGATTAATCAAATTTACTTCGGGCAAACCTTTTTTCAGATAGTTCTGGCCCTCTTCTGTTATTTTTAATTTAACCATATCAAACTATTGCAACCAACCATTCAAATATTGACATTGTGTATCTAAATCTGTTTGTTTTGTTAATGTACATATAAATAAGGTGGGCAGGATAACTTGGCCGACCTCATACATATTTTATTTGGTGATTTGTATTTGTCGAGTTGCGACGAAATGTACCAACACATATATTAAAGTGAGATCCCATTATTGTGTATGGAACCGCAACAAGAAACATTTGTAAGGACAAGGCTGCCAAGGGGCAGAGAAGTGTTTGGCCAAGTTGAAGAAGTTTTGGGCGGTAGCAGGTTTAGGGTCAATTGTAAAGACGATAAAATCAGGATTTGCAAGATCCCTGGCAAGTCAAAAAGGGATTTTTGGGTAAACATCGGCGACTTTGTCCTCATCGAGCCTTGGGAAATAGAGCCAAACGAAAAGGGTGATATTATTTTTAGATACACAAGGACACAAGTTGAGTGGCTAAGGAGAAAGGGTATTATAAAACAATAGTTTCCTGTTATGTTTAGTGTCAGTATTCCGGAAGAAAGAAGGCCGATATTGATTGGAAAAAATGGCGCGACAAAAAGGTTTATTGAGAAAAAAACAAACACAAGGATAAAAGTTGGTTTGGATATTGAAATAGAAGGTGAGAACGAACTGCTCACTGGTGAAATAGTAAAGGCTATTGGTAGGGGATTCTCGCCTCACCGCGCGCTAAGGCTGACAGACTCAAATTGTCTTTTAGATGTCATACAAATAAAAGGGACCACAAACAAAATAAAAAGATTGATGTCAAGGGTCATTGGAAGGTACGGAAATTCCAGAAGAATTATAGAAGAGTCGACTGGCGCCTTTGTTTCCGTGTATGGAAGGACCATCTCGATTATCGGTACGTACAAAGAAGCTGAACACGCGAGGAAAGCGATTGAAATGCTTCTCACTGGCAGCAAACACACAACCGTGTATAAATATTTGTCAAAACTAGAACTAGAGTAATATATGGCCGAATTGAAAACTGATGTGAAATCTGCAGAGGAGCTGGCGAAAACGCAGAAAGGCGTCTCTGTATCTGAATTTTTTGAGAAGAATCGCCACCTTTTGGGTTACGACAACAAGATCAAGGCGCTGCTGATTATTGTGAAGGAAGGTGTTGACAACAGCTTGGATGCGTGCGAAGAGGCTCGCATACTTCCAGACATCTATGTCAAGATGGAGGAGGTCAGCACAGAAAAATACAAGATCGTGATCAGGGATAATGGTCCTGGAATCATAAAACAAAATATCCCAAAAGTTTTTGGCTCGCTTTTGTATGGATCCAAATTCCATAGATTGAGACAAAACAGGGGTGCACAGGGCTTGGGTATTTCTTGCGCTGTCATGTATTCGCAGCTTACTACTGGCGAACCGGTTGAAGTCCTTTCCTCAACAGGCGATGGGAAGACTCATAGATATAAAATGAAGATTGATGTGAAAAACAATGTGGCGCAGATTCTGGAAGAAGAGACGCTAACAGGAAAAGAGTGGCACGGAGTGCAAATCACTTTTGTTTGTGAGGGTATATACAGGGAGCACAAGCAATCTGTTTTAGAATATATCAAGCAGACAGCGATCGCGAACCCATTTGCAAATGTGGTTTATGAAGGACCAACGGGCCGCTTCGAGTTCAAAAGGACGATAAACGAGTTGCCAAAAGAGCCAAAGGAAATACCACCGCATATAGAGGGTGTTGAGTATGGTGTTTTTGAGAGGATGTTGCGAGCCACCACTGCAAGATCTGTCGCCTCCTTTTTAACAACAGAATTTTCAAGGTTGGGAAAGACAACTGCAGATGAGATTTGCAAGGTTGCAGGGATTGATTCTAAAATCTCTCCGAGAAGGGTCGAGGACAAGGATATAGGGAAACTAGTTCAAGCAGCAAAACAAGTAAAGTTGATCGCGCCGCCGACAGATGTTCTATCTCCTTTAGGCGACAAGCTGGTTGAAGAAGGATTGAAGAAAGAATTGAACCCGGAGTTTGTTGCAACTGTATCAAGGTCTCCTGCGGTTTACAGAGGATTTCCATTCCAAGTTGAGGTCGGCATTGCTTACGGCCAATCGATAACAGAGTTCAAGATAATCAGGCTTGCAAACAGGGTTCCGCTACTTTACCAACAAGGCGACTGCGCGATCACGAAGTCAGCGATGGAGGTTGACTGGAAAAGGTACAAATTGCAAGCAGACAAACTTCCAACAGAGCCAATGGTTTTGTTTGTGCACATCTGTTCGGTTTGGGTCCCGTTCACATCAGAATCCAAAGAGGCCATCGCATCTTACCCTGAAATAATGAAGGAAATAAAGCTCGCGATGCAGGAGGCTGCAAGGAAAGTGTCTTTGTACTTGTCTGGTATTAGAAAGGCAGAGTACATGGCCGAAAGAAGGAAGACATTTGAGAAATATGCAGAGGAAACCGCACAGGCGCTTTCAGAGTTGACAGGCGATAATGCGAAAAAAATAAAGGAGTTGATAGAGAAGGTTGTTGCAGAAAAGGCTGGCGAATTTGAGGATACCGGAGAAGAGGAAGAAAATGGCGTTGATAAAAAGAAGAAAGAAAAAGATGAAGAGGAAGGCGGTGAAGAGGAATAGTTTATGGTGAAAGAAAGGATAAAGGATCCAAGGGAAGGGTTGCAGGGGTTTGCCAGGGATATAATTAAACAACTGGAGAAGATACAGAATCCGGATATGACTTTGCCTGTCAGGAATTTGTCGAACATTTATTTCGATGACAAGAGCAAGCTGATCATGCTTGGCGACAAGGTTAGTCATAGAACATATCTTAATGTCGCGCACACAAGGAAGTTCATGCAAACTGCTATGGTTGCGTCTGGGTGTAAAAAACTTCTAGAGCAAGGTGTCACAACCTCAATCAGGGATTTGTTCTACAACATGAAGCGCACGATCCCTAAATTTAATGAGGAGACATTTGACACACAGGACGAATCCGATCCCTTAATCGAGGATATTGAAGCATCTCTAAACACGCTAAGGGAGAACTTACACTTACACGCAGAGCAAAAGGGATCATTGGTCGGGCCGATAACAATTAGGGAGCCGAATTTTGACACTGAAAACGACTGTGCAAAGATGGGCGCGTCTGGTTACGGTATCCCTTCTATCTGCGAACCTGATACCGTACAGTTTAGGGATTGTAAGGCGGATTTTGTTATAATAGTTGAGAAAGACGCTATCTGGCAAAGGCTCAATGAGGACAGGTTCTGGAAAAAACATAATTGTCTTGTCATGACAGGAAAGGGTCAACCAGATAGAGGAACAAGAAGGATGATAAACCGTTTACACAGTGAGCTTAAACTACCAATCTATGTTTGCGCGGATGCTGATGTTTGGGGATTTTATATTTACTCGGTTATCAAACAAGGATCGATTAATTTGTCCTTTGTCTCCGATAGGCTTGGAACCCCTAACGCCAGGTATCTCGGTCTAACAACACAAGATGTTGAAAAATTTGGTATACCAAAAAACGTCACGATCAAACTAAATGAAGGTGACAAGAAAAGGGCACAGGAGCTTTTGAATTATGTGTGGTTCAAGAAAAAGGAATGGGAACATGAGATCAAACACATGCTACAAGTTGGTTACAAGCTGGAGCTGGAGGCTTTATCCTCAAAGGATATCAGGTTCATCACAGAAAAATATCTCCCACAAAAAATCAAGGAAGAAGACTTCTTGCCATAGTGAGCTTTTTATAGCTTATTCTATTATTTTATAGATGCCAAAACCAACACTCTACGTTGTCAGAACAAACTATGATTGGCCTACCAATGTAACTGAAAGATTTGCTGAGGTTCCTGACACGGCTGAACAAGAACTCGTAGAAGAGCTTGGAGAAATACCCACTTTTGATATATTGGGCGACGCTTTCGATAGATTTGGTGGGGAAGAACTTGAAACAGGTATTCAAGCCCACCATCAAGGATCAATATACCCTAACTTAGAGCTTACAGAAGGAGGTATTGTAGTTCATATAAATCGTCCGGTATATCCAATACCTGGTTATGGCCTATCGATAGCAGATAATATAACATATGAACTTTTAAGAGATATAATATTGATAAGATATACACCGGTTGCAGATAGATTCATAACCGATAGGCTTCCTGAAGGATTTACTTATTTTGACCTGTTATTTGACTTCATAAGTAACAAGGGACACTATAAAGATATTTTAGCACAATTGCGGGAAGATTTTGATGTCAGAGAACTAGAAGTAATGAGGCCAAGATTTGGCAGATAGTAGTAGAGCGGTAAGCGCGTCTTTTACCCAGCTATAATCCATATCCCAACAATCATTAAAGCGAACAGCAAAAGCTTTTTCTCGATATTTTTAAGATCGATCTTTTCTCTAAATACTTTTGGGAAAAACTTTGTGAGAAGGATTGCATAAATTAACACAAATAATGGTTGTATAGAGTCTACGCCTTTGATGAAGGTAACTGGAGCTATGGACACAGCAAATGTTAGAGCTGCCGCTCCTCCAAAACTAAGCAACTCGTTTGAGACAAAAAGGTGAATTTTTCTTTCAAACTTTTTAATTTGTAGTTTAATGGATATTCTATGGTGTCTAAATAGAAGCATTGGCAAAACAATTAAAAAAGAAAATATCAAAGCCCAAGAAAAACCTGTGCTCCAGCTCACGTTTTCAAATACATATTTGTAAATAACCCCTTCAAAAGCGAGCAAAAGTGAGCACAAAGCCATATACAAAAAAGACTTGTTCAGCCGAAATTTCCCATGGTGGTGTAGAGTTAATAAAAGGCTGCTCAGCAAGACAAGCACAAAACCAAAATACTGCGTCACTGTCAAAACCTCTCCCACAATCAGAAAGGCCAAAAACGGCACAAACATTTTATCTATGGCGAACAAAGAGACTACAACAGACGTCTCGTCTGACTCCAGCGCTTTATAGTAAGGATATAGGTAAACCACATCAACCAGCCCGAGGAAAATGAAAAAAGGTAGAAGGTTTAAGGGTGGTATACCAGGGACTTGAATAAGAAAGATTAATGGAAGAAATATCAGATTTATTAAAGTGGTGAAAAATAAAAGTGTTGACGGTTTTCTAAAAAGCCTGTTTGCTAGATAACTATCAAATACATTGGATAAGCCATATAACATTGTTCCAGCAACCACCAACCACAACCACAATAGACTCATAATGTATTTATTGTCTGGAATTTTATTAAAACCGGTTTATTCCATCGCCTTCTTTTTCATTTGTAAAGGCATCTTCTCAATCGCATACCTCAAAGCTGCCCTAGTCATCCTGTTTTTGTTCTTCATAACATACTCAAAAACTTCTTTCTGGAAACTTTTTGAGGCTTCTTTCAACATCCATCCGTATCCTTTCTGGACTAAATCTTCCTTGTCGTTCATCAACGTGTCTGCTGTTTTGAAAGCTTGGTCGAGATATTTCCCTTTTCTAAGAGAAGAGATCAAACAGACAGCCGCAGCCCTTCTAAACCACATATTTTTACTTTTTATCCATGTAAAAACATTTGGGAGAAGCTCTGGAAATTGGAACACTAATTCACCTAAAGGACCAGCGCACAAATCGTCACAACGTCCCCATTCATTAACATATTTCTCTAACCAATTCTCAAAAACTTCAAAATCAGATTTTTCAAAATCTTTCCTGCAGTTAGCTGCCCATTGGAAAGCGATAGTTATAGGCTCATTTGTCTTGGACGATAATAAAACTTCGCACAATTTGAAAATTTCTTTCTTTTCCTTGTTTTTTATTTCTCTCCAATATTTTGAAGCTAATTTCCTGACAATTGGTGTTCTAACACCGTATGGCTCACTGGGTCTAAAACCATCTTTGTAAAACCTAACAGAATCGGCTTTGTATTTTTCGTCTATGCTTTTCTTGAGCTCTTGGTGGATTTGAGAAATTATGTCCATATCACAAAAGCTGTCTCATTATCTCGTAATATGTTATATCGTTTTCATTGTCCACAATTGCCCAGAGCATGGTTGCCCTGATTGAATGTGCAAGCCTGACAGCACGGGAAAGCTCTTGAAAGCTACAAGTATAATCCTCTGGCACGCAGTAAACAATCCATCTTGTGTGTTCAGTTGGTGCTTTCGGACCGCGCTTAACCAACACACCGCGCTTGTAAACCCTAAAATCGCAGCCGAATTTGAAACCTGTTTTTACAACCAAACCGCGGCCTCTCAAATCCTTGTAAACAGTATATCTTTCATGGAGCCTCTTGTCGAATTTTAGGCCAAGTTCCATCAAGTCCTTGAAGCCGACCTTTTTCTTGCTTTTCTTAACAACGATTTTCCTTCTCTCCACCAAATATAGCGCTTCAACAAAGGACAGCTCTAACCTATCTTCTATCCTTTTACCATAGCTTCTCTGCTCCAGGCTGTCAAAGCTCTTATTCAAAAAAAGCTTGTTTTCGAGAAGCGTAGCCTCTGGGACAGGTGTTTTTTCTTCTGACATATCAGCTATAGAATTATTATATTTATAACCTATATACCCTAATTCTATAAGATGCCTCGGTAGCTCAGAACCCTTTTTCGGAGCATAAATCAAAAAAGCGTTCACGGAAAAAGGCGAGCAGCAGGTAGAGCAACCGACTGTTAATCGGTAGGTCAGAGGTTCGAGTCCTCTCCGAGGCGCTGAAGGGTTGAAATTGATCTACAAATCAGTTCCATCTTTCATGAGGCTGTAGCTCAGTGGGAGAGCACACGAGATTTAATCTGTGAAGCTGAAGACTCCTATTGGGACTGGAACCGTGGAGAGGGGTGTAGAAATACATTCTTCATGGATTGTCGGGTGTAGTATAAACGGAGACGTTTTTACTCTCGAATTCGATCCACCCCAGCCTCACTTTATTATTTTATGAAAAACCATATCAAATCAGAAGAGGTTGAAGCTAACAACTTGGGAAATATAATAGTCCAAAACTTGCTTAACAGTGAGTCTTTTAATAAACTTTCGATTTCTAGGGTTAAACTCCAAGGCGACCAAAAATTCGGTATTGATAAAAAGTCAGATATTTTTTACTATATTCTTGAAGGTAATGGTAAATTCTTTATTGAAGATAAAACTATTCGTGTTAAAACCGGTGATCTTATCCACATACCCAGGAATACGAAATACAAAGATGAGGGCAATTTAACGCTTTTGGCAATTTCTTTCCCAAGATTTGATCCTAAAAACCATAAATATTTTGATAGATAACCATGAAACAAATAACCACGTTACCACAAAAGCACATTTTTGTCTGCGTGAATACAAGGGAACAAGGCGCATGTTGCCTCAAGGTCAGTGGAATGGATGTGTTCCAGAAAATAAAGGCTTATGTTTTGTCGCACGAATTGGCTGGCCGCGTTTGGGTCACCAAGACTGGGTGCCAGGGCTTCTGCAATGACGTTGGGACGACGGTGACAGTTTACCCAGAGAAGAAAATTTATACAGAGGTAAAGATGGAAGAGGTTGACAGTGTTTTGGAAGCTGTTTTGAGTGGGGTCTGAACAAGGTATTTATATTAGCCAACCAATATTGTCATAGGTTTGCGGTATATAGTTATGGGCGCGATTAAGACATCTGAAGTAAAAAACTTGGCTGAAGACTTGATTAGGGAGCACGGCGACAGGTTCAGTGAGAGTTTTGAAGATAATAAAAAAGTTCTGCACGAAATCAAGCCTATAAAATCAAAGAAGGTAAGGAACGTTGTAGCAGGCTACTTAACAACCAGGATGAAGCAGATACAGAAAAGCGGCATCTAATTTTTCGGCACAACAAACTCGGAATCGTCAACTTCTGTGGAAAAGCTTTTTGCAGTCGTGTTTATCCTGCTTATTACGGAGCCTAGAACAGTCTCTGCGTAGCTTGATAGGGTTACACCGCTCTCTTTGTCCATGCACATTTTGTAAGGGTTATTATATTGGCCTTCACTTATCTCAAAGTTAAAACATTGCCTTCCAACAACAAAACCGTCTTGGGTTAAATTCACAATCACTTGGCCGGATTTTATGGCATTGTCTATGGTTACCAAAGATTTTGATTGGTCGAGAAGGTCTGTTATGCTGTTATTGACAACATCTGTTTTTGTGCAGTTGTCCAGGGCACATTCATAAATAACCCCGGGAAGTATGTAGACAATTGTCTCTGTTCCATTGGTTTTTTCCAACCCTTCTGAGGTCAGCAGGCTGTCGGTTTTTGTCACGATCTTCATGTTCTTGCCCCTTTTGTATTGGGTGATGGAACCAATTGTCCTGATCGTTTGGAAATTCTCCAACTCATCAAATGCCCCAATATCAACAATAAAATCGTAATCAACTTTGTACGAGGCTTGTGAAGATTTGTTTATGCTGTCCTTCAGCAATTGTGTTGGGTCTTGGTTGGCCTGTTGTGCGCAACCAGAAATAAGGATGATGGTTAGGACAAGCAAAAAATAATATTTCATAAAAAGGTTAGAATTACAATATTTAAATAGGACCCCGCTCATATCATATTATGAACCTGCAAAGCGTCGCTGAACAACCACTTGTTTTTAGTTCTGGTGAAAAATTGTCTAAAGTAGTGGCTGGGATGCATGACAGCAAGGCTTATGAGGCATTTATTGTTGATGGTAAGGAACTGAAAGGGGTTGTTTCTGCATCAGACATAATCAAGAAGAATGTTGGGGATTTGGACAAGGCGAAAATTTCCAGTTTGTCGATTATAAGGAAGGTAAAGGCGTTGCCAACTGAAGTTGAGTTCAAGGACGTTTTGAATTCGTTTGTTGTGAACAGCTACAGGTCTGTCCCAGTTACAGGTGACCAAGGGCTGTTAAATCTGACAAAGACTGGGTTGCTAAAACTGATTCCGAAAAACGTTTTCCAGGGCAAGACAGCAGAGCAGGTCATGTTTTTTCCTGAGTGTGTGAGTGCTGATGACAGCATCAGCGTTGTTAAATCGATTTTGAAGGCCTCGCATGTTTATAGGGTCGCTGTTTTGAAAGGTAACAGTGTTGAAGGTGTAGTTGACGAACTAAGCATGCTCAAAACCATGATAAGCAAGGCCAAACGGCCTGGTTGGGAAAGGGGTGGAGAGAAAATAAAAGAAGGTGATGTACCTGTTTCCAGCGCCCTGTTCATGGGCGAATTTGCTAGGGCGGCGCCAGGTACAGAATTAAAATATATTGTGAATACCATGATAGAGAAGGGTGTTAACACTGTTGTTGTTGAAGAAGGTGGTAAGTTTTTGGGTTTGGTCACCCCAAGGGAGATAATAAAACTTTTAGGCGCAGAGATAGCTGGTGTTTATGTCACTGTTTCCGGCCTCCAGAATGAGGACGCGTTCATACAGACTGTTGTCGATTCTGAAATAAGGACACGGGTAAAAAAAATTGGAAAGCTTTTGCACATCCATTATATGACAATACATGTTAAGAAATTCAAGACAACTGGAAAACGCACTAATTTTGTTGTGCGCGGAAAGCTTGTGACAAACAAAGGTTTGTTTATCGCTGACCACGATTCTTGGGACTTGACGAAGTCTGTTAGGGACATGTTGAAAAGGATGGAAAAGGAAGTTGAGAAAAGGATAGTCAAGGAGAGGGACGCTGAGAGGGGTGTAATGGAAGAAGATGAGACAGTTTTGTAGGCTTACTTCTTTTTCAAAGTATAAGTAATATTTACTTTTTGGTCTTTTCCATTTAGAAAACAGTCAATGTTTTTGTCCACAACTTCATAATCAACTACTTTATTGGTGTTTTGATGTACGTGAACAATTTCCCCTTTAGATAGGGGTATTCCACCAACCAATTCTTCTGTGCTTTGGTTTTTATTGTCCTGAAGTATGATTTTCGTGTTTTTCTTTATCATAACAATTTCCAGAACATCAATATTTAAACATCTTTAACAGCTATCATGCTTATTTCTACTCTTGCCCCAAGCGGCAAGTCTTTTACACAGACTGTCTCTCTTGCAGGAAACGGATCGCTCATGTAACTTCCATAAACCCCATTCATTTTTCCGTAGAGACTCATATCAGTTACAAAAATTGTTGTTTTAACAACATCTTTGAAAGAATAACCGGCTTCTTCAAGCACTGCTTTTAGATTTTTCATGACTTGATGAGTTTCTTCTTCAATTTCTCCTTTCAACAGTTTTCCTTCTGGTGTTAAGTGGATTTGGCCTCCTGTAAACAACATATTTCCAATTTGTATCGCCTGAGAAAATGGTCCCGTGGCCTTTGGCGCATTGATTGTATCAATTTTATTTTTCATAATTTCCCCAACTTCTCCAACTCTTCTCCGCCCAAAAACTTCCTCAAAATTTGCGGCAAGTCTTTTATTTTTACCCGGATCTGCTTCATTGAATCCCTATCCCTGATTGTCACGTCGTCTTGTTTTAGCGAATCGTAATCAATTGTTAGGCCTGCCGCGACACCAATTTCATCTATTCTTCTGTAACGCCTGCCTATGGAACCGCCTTCGTCATAAAACACAACAAAACCGTGGTCTTCCAAAACTTGCTGGACTTCTTTTGCTTTCTCTTGCAAGCCGTCTTTATTCACAAGAGGGAATATACCGGCATCAAAAGGTGACACAACGCGTGGGAATTTCAAGACAGTCCTTTCCTTCTCTTCTGTATAAGCCAATTCCAATAAAGCGTACAGGTTTCTGTCAACACCAAAAGAAAGCTCCAAAATATTTGGCAGGACTTTTTTGCCTTCCAAGCTCACTTCCATCGATTGGCTTGAAATTTTTTGGTGGCTAGACAAGTCATGTGAAGCGCGGAAGTGAACACCGCCCAACTCCACCCAACCTCTGAGACTCTCCGAATTAATTTCTATGTCCCAGTGGAATTTGTTGTAGAACGCTTTTTCTTCGTCTGAAAGTTGTTTGAACCTGAATTTTTCTTTTGGAAGTTTTAGAATGTCCAAATAAAACTGTTGCACTTTCGCAAGATAGTAGACATAGAATTCTGGGAGTTTTAATTTTTCCAAAACTTGCTTGCATGTTAGCTCTTCTGTTTTGTTTGATTGGCGGTTGGAAAATGGGAATAGATTAAGCTTGTAATTTTCCACTGATCCAAAATCTGGGTGCTCGCCAATCGTGTCGGGGTCAAAAAATATCTGCAGTTCAGCTTGTGTCAGCTCACGCATCCTGATTAAAGCGTTCCTTGGCGCGATTTCGTTCCTGAAAGCCTTTCCGATAATCGCTAGACCAAGAGGTAACCTTTTCCGGCACACCTCAAACATCTGTTTGAAGTTTACATAGGCACCTTGTGCTGTTTCTCCAGTAAGGTAGCCTGTTTTCTCCTGCTTGCCAACACCCAATTTAAGGGGAAACATCATGTTAAATTGTGAGACCTCTTTTATCTCACCCTTGCACTTGTCGCATTTTATCCCGTGTTTTTTAATCAGTTTTAAGAGGTCTTCTGGCGAGACGCCTTCAAATGTTTCCTTTAAATGGACTTCAACAATATGGTCGGCGCGTTCTGCATTTCCGCACTTACCACATTTTACAATCGGATCTGCAAAAGATTCCAGATGGCCTGAAGCGCGGAAGACGTTTTCGTGCATTATAAGCGATGGCTGGATTTCATAGTAGTTTTCATCCAAGCCCAGAAAATATTTTCTCCACAAATTCTCCCACCGCCTTTTCAGGAATACACCAAGATGCGCGTAATCGTAAAAACCTGCAAGGCCTCCATAGATTGCAGAGCCTTGCCAAAAGAAACCTCTTCGCTTCGCGATTTCAATAAGTTGTTCTGAAGTGACCATAAGGTATGTTGTGTGAAGAGGAATAAAAACATCAAATATAACGGCGTTATTGGCTTAGATAACAAAATATAAAACCAACACTATCATATAATTATGGTAGTCATCATTTCTGCATTCATAGCCCTAAGCGTATTGTTTGTGGCGCTTTCTGTAAGGGCGGATAGAAGGATTAATTCTATCCCACTGAAAAAACAGTCCTCTTACCCTCTCATCTCTATCATAATACCTTCATATAAAACAGGAAAAAGACTTGAAAGGACGTTGAAAAGCGTCAGGGCTTCTGATTATCCAAAAAAAGAATTGGTTGTTGTAAATGACGGTTTCGACTCTCATATAAAATCGATATGTAGTAGGTTTGACGCGAAGCTCATCCAAAACAAAAAAAGGCTTGGCAAAGGCTTATCTTTAAACAAAGGTGTCAAGCATGCGAAAGGCGACTTTTTCCTTTTCTTAGACTCTGACACAACATTGAACAAGAAGACACTATCAACACTCTTCCATTCTTACAAGGCTTACCAGGCAACTGATGAAAAAATAGGGATGATATCCCCTGCTTACACTGCAAGAAATAAAAAAAATGTGTTTTCAAGGTTTGTGGATTTCGAGCAGAAGCTTCATCTTAACATTATAAAACTTCAGACAAATTTCAAGACTATAATGTCCATAAGGGGCTGTTGTTTATTGGTTACAAGAGAAGCCTTTTCAAAGACACAAGGTTTTGGGCAGACATTAATAGAGGATGGGGACTTCGCAGCAAAAGTGATTAGAGGAGGTTACAACATAAAGTATGAGCCGCGGGCACTTGTTGAAACAAGCGAACCGGAGAGCTTCAAATCATTGATTAGGACTAAAAGAAGGTACGGCAAGGGAACTGTACAATGTCTTATCAGTAACAGGAAACCTTTCTTAACTTCGTTCCAGACAGCAATATGTTTTTATCCAACCGCAATTTTACTGCTCGCATTTGTAGGCACATACTTGCTCCAGAATTTTGTTTACAGCGTGCCATTGGTTCTGTTCCTTACAACAATATCAGTTAATGGAGCGTACAGCTTCTTTTACACGGCAATAGCCATTGTTGCTGTTTCTGTAATAGGTTCGCTATTAAATGGTGTGGTATCTTCAAATGTTTCCTCAGCATCGCTCTCATCACAAATAGTGTCATTTGCAATTTTCTCAGTGCTTATAATACCGGTTACATATGCGTATCTGAGGGGCGGCTTCTCTGGAATTAAGGATAAACTACAGAAGAAGCCTGAGCTTATTTTCAGCGATTGGTGATCAATTTATTTTCTACAACTTCTTTGTACAGGGTTTCTAGGCGTATGCCCACATTTTCTATTGTGTGGTTTTCTATTGCTTTTACACAATTTGCAGAAATGGTTTTGTCCTTTGAGTAATTCTTTATTAAATCAGCTGCTGCCTCTAACCCCGTTGGAGGAAACAAAAATCCTGTTTCTGAGTTTTTTATTATTTCAGGTATTGCACCTGCATCTGCCCCGATAACAGGTGTGCCGGAGGCCAAGGACTCTAGCAAAACAATGCCTTGGGTTTCAACTGTCGAACTTGTTAAAAACACATCTGCTGTCGCATAATATTTTGGCAGGTCCTCATTGTTCACATGGCCGGTGAAAATAAGACTGTCCTGGATACCAAGGCTGGCAGACAATATAACCAATTTCCTGAACACCGGGCCCTTTCCAATTATCACAAGTTTGAACTTCACTTTTTGTTTTTTGAGTTTTTCCGCTATGTGTAAAAGGGTCTCGACGTTTTTTTCCTTCGTTATTCTACCAACGTGAAGTATTAGCAACTCGTCGTTTGGGCAAAGCTTTTGTTTTAGTTTTTTATCAAGCTTTTTTGGGTTAAACCTTTTTGTGTCAACACCGTTGCTTAACACTTCTATCCTTGTCTTGAACCCGCATTCAATCAGTTGGTTTTTTGTCACGTTTGATGGGACAGTCAGAAGATCACAGTTGTCATAATAATATCTCAGCCACCGCTTGGCTAAACCTGTTAACATGTATTCTGTTGGCTGTATGGAACCGAAGATGGGGACATAGTGTATGTAGTCTGTTATTGGTGTGTCAAAGGTCCCGATAATAGGTATTCCCATCTTTTTGGACAATTGTTTAGCCATTACACCTAGTGGGAACGGTGTCCTTGTGTGGATAATATCCAAAGGTTGGTTAACCAACATGGCCCATTGTGCATGGTTTGGCAACAGGAATTTGTATTCTGGATATGGCTTGAATGTGGCGCCGGCAAACCTGTATATTGTGTAGCCGTCAACCCTTGTTGGCCCTTCACCAACCGTGAAAATCGAGACGTTATGACCGCGTCCAGTCAAAACCTTGTTTATGTTGCAGATTGAAGTGACTACCCCATTCACCTGCGGCAAAAACGTTTCTGTAAATAATCCTATGTTCATAATGACCAACTTCTTTAGTATATGTTTTCTTTTGGGTACTGTATACTTTTCTTTTTTGAAAAGAAAAGGATAGCTATTTTATTTTAAACCTCAAAAAGGCGCCGACACCACCCATCTGCAAGAACTGCTCACCTAAGACATGGTCGCCTGTGATTATGTTAACTTTGCCGGAAAGCTTTTCAACCTGCTCCATCAGTTTCTCCAGCTCCTTGGTTTTTTCCGATGAGACCAACAAGATTTCAACAGCACCAAGATCTATTGCTTCCTCGGTTTCTTTTTTCCCGTACACAACAAGACCACCTGTTGATATCCTCTTCAAAAACTCTTCAACCAAAAACCCTTCTTCTGAGACTCTTGTTTCTTTTAGTATTTTGTTGGCTGATTTTTTTAGCACTTCTTGTACGCCGGCCTTCCCTGTGTCTGAACAGTGCTCTAAGAATATTTTTTTTGCAAGGTCGGTGTTCTCCTGTTTTAGGAACTTGAGCAAATTCTCCCTTTCAAAACCGGGGCCCGCAACCACAATCGTTTGGTAATCTTTTTTGCTTTCAAGATATTTTTGGATTTCTTTGTAGTAATCCTGCCTATCTATATCTTCCGGTGATTTTGGATTTATGGATGCCAGCATCTCTATACCAACTTCGCTGAGGTTTGCAAAATCAGCTTGCTCCCTGTCTAAAACACATATCAACAACAGTTTTTTCCTGATTTTGGCTTTGTTCAGCCTATCAAGCTGGTATTTCTTCCACTGGTGCTTTTGTATCGTCAAAACACTTCCAGGCTCAACATGCAGTGTGTGATGAGCGTGCTCGATGTTCTCTGGACCTTCAACTATTTTTCCAGAAACATTTAGCCGGTTTTCTGCTAAAACCATTTTTTCAACCAAAACAGTAAGCGTCATTGTCTCCCTTTTACCTTCCACAACTTCGCTGCCCCTTTTCACAACCACTTTCCTTGTTGTCTGCATCCTTACTTTATCATCTAACTCTATCACGTGCTTCAGGTGCCAGAGGTCGTCCATGTTATTGGTTTTCACCAGGATTTCCCCTTCTTTTGGGTTGGATTTTAGGATTTCCATATATAACAGCGTTATCTATTCCAAGTTACCATTACATAGATATTAAAGCCTTACCATAATAAAATTAGTATTGGATTAGCTTAGATAAGTATACCGGTTCCAAGATACATATGGACGAGTTTATTATTGTATTGATAATCGCGTTTGTGCTTTTGATAGGCCTTGGCATGTTCTTCAATTTTGGCCCGTCAACCGCGCCACCACCAGAACCGGTGATAAAGGATGTCTCAATTGACAGGTTTTCTTTGGGCACAATAGGCTTTAGCGGGTCAACAGCGTCCTCATCATTCTCAATCGAGCCGTTTGTGGCCGGCGCAACTCAAGTTGAAACAGCCAAGACAGTCAGCGATTTTGAGGCTTCAGCACACATAATTTTTGGCGGCACACCGCAATCATTTACAATAAACACTGAACCAGAAATCTTGCGTTCAGTGGAAGCTGCAGCCATAGAGTTTGATATCGATGATACGAACAAATATGAAAAACTTATTGTCAAATGGAATGGTGAAGAGGTCTTGAAAAAAGAAATTGACAAAGGACGCCAGAAGTTAAGGATTGCAAGGGAGAAGATCAAGGATATCAACACATTGGAATTTACAACAATTGGCAGCTGGAGGTTCTGGGCGAACACGGTTTACAAGATCAAGAATTTGAGGGTTGACCATGAATACGGGCAAGCAAAAGTCACACAGTTTGCATTGTCGCAGAGGGAATTGGAAAGCTTGGACAGGGTAGAAGTCAGCTTTTCAGGCAGGCCAATCACTCAAGGCAAGCTTCTTGTCAAGGCAAATGGGTTTATTGTTTTCGAGAAAGGTTATACAGGCGGACAGGAGAAGTTTAATTTCAACCACCTCACAATCCCACTAAGCACCGGCAATAATGCTGTAAGTTTTGTGGCGCAGGATGGTGGTTTATTTAATATAGACACTGCAAAAATAGAAGTGTTTTCCTCTTCCACCGCAGTTGAGAAGAGACGCTCATTCACAGTCACAGAGTCCCATTACAGGCTCCTCAACAGGACAGATGGTGTTGTCAATATCAATGTCAGCAATGTTTTGAAGCCTGGCTCTTTGACAGTCCAAATAAACAATAGGACAGTGCAAATAAACCCTCAAACTGGCATCAACCCAGTAAGCTTCAGCAAGGCAGATGTTGTTGTCGGGGAAAACAACCTAAAATTCACCGCAACCGGGAACTTGGAAATCCCAGATGTCAGGATTAAGATATTGTAATCGTTGTCCTTTGTTACCCCTAAAACACAATCTAAGCTTTCTTCACAACCTTTTCCAAATCCTCCAAATCCCACACAAGGAACCCCTCTACCCTCAGGCTTTCTTTTCCTGCAATCTTTTTTCCAAACAACCCGAAACGCTCCTTTTTCCTTTTCCAATCCACAAATTTCGACTTCTCATTCAGTTCAGCTAAAACCTTTCTAGCTTCTTTTTCTTTTAAATCCGCCCACTTGCACTCAATAAACAGCGCTTCTTTCCCGTTTTCATCCAAACAGACAACATCTATTTCCTTGTCTTTATGCCACCATCTGCCAATTTTGTTGAATTTTATAGGTATATCGAGATCAAAAATAACTTCCATACAAACTTTTTCAAAAATACGCGAGACATAAAGCTCTAGGTCTGTCCGAATAGAGTTAACTACATCTTTCTGCCTGTGCTCCTCTATGAAAGTCTTGTTGGGGTATACAAACCTAAACCAAAAATTGAAATAGTTGTCCTCAAAAACATAGGAAGCATTCATAGCCTCTATATTTTGTGTAATCGGAAAATCCTTTTTTATTATGTGCAATGTCAGCAGATTGTCGAGGTATTTTGAAACGGTTGTTTTGTCAAGGCCGGTGAAGTTTGATATTTCCCCAAATTTGTTCCGCCCAAAACCAATGGCTTTCAATATCAGAAAATATTTTGCGGGTTCTCGGAGCTCCTGTTTTAATAGGTTCTCGGCTTCCTGGTATAAAAATTTACCGACTTGCATCACGTTCTCCCGGATGTTCTCGGTGAAGCTGGCTTTTGGGTCCAGTTTAAGCGCATATAACGGTATGCCATCTACAATAGAATAAAACCTTATAACGTCTTCAATGTCCCTTCCAGGAAAAAACTTTTCAAGGTATTTCAGTTTTAGCGGCCTGAGCTCAACCTGGCCGGAACGCCTGCCGTATAATGGTGCCTGATATGAAAGTGTGTGCCTCTCCATCATGCTTATGCTAGACCCCAATAAAATAAGGCACACATTCTTTTTCGAAAGGTTGGTATCCCATATTTTCTGGAAAATTGAGGGGATTGCATTGTTTGATTTTATTAGGTATGGAAACTCGTCTATTATAATAGCGGCCTTTTCATTTATTTTCTTTGAAAACTCTTCAAAGAGCTCAACCCAGTCTTTAATGGCAGCCTTTCCAAAAAGCGGGTCTTGAAGGAACCGGGCAAATGATTCCTGAAGCCCCTTCAAGTTTTCCATGTCTGTCCTCTCGTCAGCAAGAAAATATATGGAGGGCTTGCCATTGGCAAAGTGTGTGGCCAACTCTGTTTTTCCTACCCTTCTCCTCCCATATAATATGACAAGGCTCGACTTATTGTTTTTGTAAATGCCCTCCAGAAACTTCAATTCATACTCCCTATCCAAAAAGTGTTCACTCATGATTATAATAATCTAAATTCAACTATTTAAAGCTTTGGCTTCCAACAGTATGCCCATCCAAAGCCACATCCGCCCTTTTATTTGTGCTAAACTAAATATAGGAATATGGCAAGGTTGTGTCCTAATTGTCGTCAAGTAGCTGTAGATGAATTTGCTGGTGGAGGTTATGTTTGTGCTAATTGTGGTGAGCAATGGGATACTTTGCAAGCGTTAGCTACTCGAACACGCGAAGCTGGTCTACATAGAAGGGGTAGCGCGGCTGGCCGCCTTGAGGAAAGAAGGAGAAGGGAGGAGGAGGCGGCAAGGGCTAGAGAGCTGGCTGAAGCAGAGGAAGAGGAAGGAGAACAAGCAGCTAGGGAGGCAGGGGAGGCAACAAGATGGCCTGGAAGGATCAGAAATAGGAGAGAGGCAGAAAGACAGGCGCGGGAAGAGGAGGCCAGAAGGAGAGAACAGAGAAGGATAGGAGCAGAAGACGTTAGAGCTCGATCAAGATTAGCTGAGAGGCGCGCCAGAGGAGAACGTCAAGCAAGAGAGCACATTCCCGGGTTTATCACAGATGCTAGAGGAATGGGGCTTATTGCTCAGGGCCTTGGCTGGTTTATAGGTGGATTGATCATATCTGCCTTGTTGGGAAGCGTATTGCTTTTCATTGCATTCCTTTGTTGGGCAGTTAATTCTATCATAAGGATGCCTGCAGACCCAATTAGACAGAGGATGGATAGAATTAGAAACCGTTATAATCAGCTATTGCAGAGGGCTACATCAGAGCGTGGGAGGGAAT
>DATDTO010000068.1:0-5726 GCA_035290825.1 archaeon | reverse complement strand
GTTTTAGGGTGTTTATAAAACAGATTCCATGCTATAACTATTGACAACTTATTGCGTTATTAATAGACTTAACCATGGTATTTAACATTTTAGTTCTAGTTGACTTATCCCACTCTAAAAGTTGTAGGTATGGGTTGAAATCCTCCAATTCCATTAAAAGCAGTTTTCCATCTTGAGTTCTGCACGCATCTATTCTTTGAAGACCATATGGTAAACTATTCCATTTTACAAATTTCTTGACAAATATTTTATCTGTCTTTGTTGGGTTGTATCTTTTAATCTTATAATGTGAGACTTTTTTGGGTGTTGAAAATGAGCATATTATTTTACCATCTATAACATAAAATGAAACTTTATACTTAAAGTTTATATATGGCTGGATGACATAACCGTTTAGGGATTTTTTGTTTAGTCTAAACGCTGACAACCTTTCCGCTCCAATGGCATCACATTTGTTTTTAGGTTTTACAAAATAACTTTCTGTTCTAGGTAACTTTCCTGTATCCTTTTTGTTATCTATCGTTGGGATAACAGGATATCCAGAGTTAAATAGTTCTATCATGTGGTTTTTACCTAACATATCTCCTTTGGCCTCTAGCGGCGGATAAACCTTTAGTTTTTTCCGCAAAAAGCGTTTCTTTATTTTTTCCCAATCCTTTTCATATTGAAAGACGGGCCAGATGTTCCTGATTAAAACAATGTCAACTTTATCCTCAACAACTTCTGAATCTTTTGGATGACACATTATGACACGAAATCTTTTTCTTAATTGATCAGCTAGTAAAATGTCTTCCTCTTGAAGGTCGATATCGCCTTCAATTTTGTGGTTAAAGTTAGTCAGTAATAATATCGTTGGCTTAGATTTTTTCATAGGTAGTATAAGATGTTATGTCGGACTCCAGACACCAAGGGCAGTCACATCTTCTCTTCTCTGGACAGCGTCCCTTTCTATGTAGGTGAGTGCTTTGTCAGAAAACCCTTGTGGATAGGATCCAATCTGGTATTCTATTTTCAGGGTTGCTCTTGGGCCAGATTCATCTAATTCAAATATACCATAAAGAAGACCGTAAACATTGGAATTGAAAATAAAGGTTTTGCTGCTATAGTCAGCCTCCCAAGTACCTACAAACCTCTCCTCTTCGTGATCATTTGCAATTACTCTGTTTTGATTGTAATATTTTGTGTTCGCTTTCAGCAAAATTATTATATCAGGGGAATCGTCCTTCGCCCATTTTTTGCTTTTTAGATACCATTCACCAGCTATTGTGCCTTTATTCTGTTTGTGTATGAGTAAGGGGTTTGTAAGGTATGGTTCCCATGGGTTTACTGTTTCAACTGATTGACCTTTACCAATATATGGATCTATTACTTGTTTTGTGAATTCAGAAATTAGCTGCTGTTTTACATCGTCCCTTAGGTAATCAAATGGTGATATAGAAGAACCATATTGCACAACCCAAGACTTTATTCCATCTCTTCTATTATTATCTCCAAGAACGAATTCCCCACTCTGGTAGCCTGGGTTGTTATACGCTGGAATTCCATAACCAATTGGCTGGCCAGCTGTTACTTTATCGCCTGCTTTAACCAGAGAGGTTTTGATTTCCATATATTCCCCCACAAGTCCATCACCGAAGTTTATAACAATCCTTGATTCGCCTGGCCTGTTCTCATATACTTTTGTAACTTCCCCGTCTCCCCAACTACCTATAGGCACATCATCCTTTATCTCAATCCATTCATGGTCTAGGCCTTCTGGGTGACCGCCTTGATGAGCTCCAAAAGCTCCAACTTTTTTAAGGCTGATTTTTTCAATTGGTGCTGGTAGAACCAATCTTGTTGCGGAGGCGCCTGGAGGAACAGGTTGTGTAAACACATCTGGAACCCATGCCTGGTTTTCGGCTATTCTAACTGTTGTTGTTTGTGTAGGTGTTGGGGAAGGCGATGGTGTATTGGATTGTATAGGTGTATTGGAAGTCTGAGCCTCAACTATTTTATCAACCAGACAACCAGGAAGGGACCATTTTTCTTGCTGATAAACATCCTTTTCAATAAACTCTTCCCAATCTTTTGCCAACTGGTTTATTTTATTTCCATATGTTTGTTTCATTGACTCGTCTAAAAACTGGAAAGGGCAATATTTCACAACTCCTTGACTACCGCCTACCCAAACAGCCAGCTCTGTCATGGCTATTTCATTGTTAAAGGTGGTTCTTGGAGATGCTTCAGCTACTATATCACCTGCTTTCACAAAATCGCCATCTTTGACTTTCAGATTGACTACATGCTCAAAACTAACAATCCAGTTATTAGAGTTTTTTGATTTTATATTGATTCCCCAATCCTGTGTGTGATTAAAAAATACAACTTGTACAAAACCGTCTGAAGGGGCTTGCAGTTTTGTGCCTAAAGGGACATAAAACCAATATTCTATTGATCCAATATCATTGGGTCTATACTTGTCCTTGCTTCCAAAATCAAGAAACACCTTATCATTTGAAATGTGGCCATCATCGAAAAGAAGATTTTTAGTAAATAGAAGATCACCAGCAAGGTTTGTTTGCCTATTCCAAGAATCTATATTTACACCAAGATTTTTTAGAACTGGTTGTTTGTTAGTCTCATCAGATCCTCTTTGACACAATTGTATATCCGACCTGCTGATACAATCGTATGCAAAGGGTTTTTGGCACAGCAGGTTTTCTTGGTTTTTATTGCAATAATCTGTGCATATTCCTTTGTTGTTTTGGCAGAACTTTTCACAGTTTTCTTCCCCGGTACACAATGATCCCAAAGCCTCCCTTCGCTCCAAAACAGTTTTTTCTTTTTCGAGAGCTTCAGAAATTCCTGGGTTATAACACTTCAACACCTCCCTTATTACAACTCCCATCAGAGGGTTGTGGTCATATTCAGGATAATAAAACTCTTTGCTGCCTTGGATATTGTTGTTTTGGATTTTGATAGGATCACATAGGGATGCGAAGCCGCCACAGTAATGATCTTTTAATACCGTGTCTGTGACTGTTTTGTGATGGTAGACCTTTACATTTTTGCTTGGAGTTGCAAATGGTTCCAAACCTAGAGCAATTTCCCTCTCATAAGTAGACCGCTCACCCAAAAAGGCTTCTGCAATTCCCCTGAAATCATATCCTTTTAGCGGCGAGGATAGTGTGTGGAGGGCAACTGGGCCTGAAAAATTAAGTTTAGCTATTGAATATGAAGAAGTTACACCACCTGCGCTGGCACCAAAGATGACTAGCTCGTCTACAGGACTTTCTTTCAGCACAACATGCAGATCTACCAAAAACTTCTGGCTGATTTTTCCAAGATTCGAGTTTTCATCCTGGTCATATATCAAAACAAATTTAGATTTAGGATCCTGCTCCATCAGACTTTTTTCAGAAATCCATCCTTCCTTGGTGTGGTCAGCCAAACCCATCAATAAAACATAGCCTCTGCTCTGCACTTTACTGTTATCATTTTCGCAGGAAAATTTAGCACCAATTTCTGAAGTTTTTGTTGGTGTGTTTGCTGCAGGTTTGTCAGTTTGATCTTGGATGCAGTCGCTGATAAAAACAATAGCTGCAAGTAAAACAACTAAAAATATTATTGGCTTGTATCGCATGTTATATATTTGTCTGGGTTATTAAATTAGCTAAAACTTGGCTGATTTTAAATTGTGGAGAACTTGGTCCCAGTTCACAACGTTCCACCACTCTTTTATGTAGTCGGCCCTTCTGTTCTGCCATTTTAAATAGTAACTATGTTCCCACACATCAACACCTAAAACAGGAATTCTGCCTTCTGTTATTGGATTGTCCTGATTTGGAGTGCTTTCAATGGCAAGCTTTCCTGTTTTGTCAACTGTTAGCCAAGCCCAGCCTGAACCAAACCTGCTGACACCGGCTGCGGCAAATTTTTCCTTGAATTTTTCAAAACTCTCAAAGCTTGATTTTATTTTTTCTGCAAATTCGCCTGAAGGCTCGCCGCCTTTTCCAGGCTCCATAACCTGCCAGAAAAATGTGTGGTTGAGGTGGCCGCCGCCGTTGTTTCTTACAGCATTCCTTATTGCTTCTGGAACAGAATTTAGATTTTTTACCAATTCCTCAACTGTTTTCTGTTGTAAATCTGGATGATCTTTAAGAGCAGTGTTAAGGTTATTCACATAAGCTTGGTGATGCTTGCTGTGATGGATTTCCATTGTTTTTGCATCTATGTGAGGTTCCAAGGCATTGTAATCATAGGGTAACTTAGGCAATGAATGTTCTGTCATAAAATCAACTAAGTATTAATTTACTCCAGTATTTAAAAAGATACTAGTAGCTCAAAGGAAAACTGTTGATGATTTGTAGTTGAAGTCAAAAACCTTGTAGCCAGCTTGTTCATCCTTCTCCTGCTCTTCTCTAGAATTGTATGCGCCTACTATGATGCAACTATCAAGGACTCCAGGATTTAATCGATCATTATACTTGTTTGCTAATGTAGGCAGGGCCTTAACTTCTTCTCTAATCAAATCCACACTAATTTTCAGGGAATATATTCCCATGCTTTTAAGTGTCTGAGCATCTTCTGCAGATAAATCGTTAAGTGGCACCTCTTCCCCGACAATTATCTTTCTCCAAGCCTTCCGCATTTTTAGAAGTTGATAGTAAGTTTTAAAAGTGGATGAGTTAAGAACCGCTCAACCCAAGCAAGACCTCATGTGTCTTTATCACGTCCTTGTCGCGGACGCAGATTAGGAATTCCGGGACAGAGATAAGGAGTTCCACTATGTTGATTTTGTTGAGGGCGATTTCATTTGCTATCCTGGACATCACTCCATATGTTTTTGCAGCTTCCTCGGCAAGCTTTATGCCAACTTCCCCCAGGTCTTTTTCCACTTTGACTATGTAAGGCGAAAAAATATCGTGGACTATTTCATATTTACCTTTTTCAACAATCACCTTTATCTCTTCATGTCCTGTGACTATCCTCACATTTTTTGAGGCGACTTTTTGTAGCAATACTATAGCCTCGGACTTCAAGGTAAAGCAGACAAGGTTGTTGCGCGTTGAGATGGCAGCGTCTTTGAAAAGGTTGGATATTTTTTTATCCGCTTCTTTCATCGGCTCGATTTCCACCCTCCTTATCGCGGATATAACAGAATCAAGGGAAGCGTCCAAACTATATTTATCAATAATATACCTAGCCAAGGCCCTGTGGTTGATCAAACCCCTTGTAAGGTCTTTTTGCAGTGAGATATCAGAATATATTATATCAGAGACTTGTTGAGATATCGAGCTCATGCTTATTATATGTCAATTTGCACTTAAATATGTTACTTTTGCAACTTTTACCAAAAATGTGCCGGAAGGTTTATATACTCCAGAATAGAAAATATTCATTAGATAACTATGAGAAGTCTGCACAACAAACCATCATGTAGGAATTTTGGCGTGTTTGTTAAGTGTAACTATCTCATTAATACAGCCATTATACACAAGCTTTAAGCCCGTAATCGACTGACAAGCTGTGTATGGTTGCTTTAATTCTTTAATATGTACTCTGCTTGTTGGGAAGATACGCTCTAGGCTTAACACTGAGAGGATGAATATGGGAACAGTGTGTTGCGACAGGTGCGGCGTTGAAGCCAGCTCAAGGGATTTACCCACTCATCAGTATGCCAAATTTGATGGCGAAGTCCGCTACCTTCATGGGGATGCTGACAACCCAAACAGTTGCTGGGG
>DATDTO010000067.1:0-20259 GCA_035290825.1 archaeon | reverse complement strand
ATATTTGTTCAAATCGTGCTTTAGCAGCTCAAAGTCAGCAACTGCCTGCGCAGCTGACGCGAGGCCACCCTTTATCTCCTTTTCCAGTTTACCTTTTTGTTCAACAATAAGCCCGTAGGCCTCTGCGTGGGCAGGCGACACGTCCATGTCCTCATCAAGTTTCTTTAGCTTATAGCCCCATTTTGGAAGCTGGAAAACTAAGGAATAGTAAAGGCCAGAGCAGCCGCCTATGTTGGTTGTGAAATCTAGCATACCTTGCTGGTTACCTGGGACGGCAAATAGCGCTGTGCCTGTTTTAGGGCCTTTGCTCCCTGGTACGTCTGTGTCTGTTCCGTCCACCATCTTATCAACAACAAGCTTGTCCATAATTATTACCTAATAATATATGGGTTTAATAAATTAAAAACAGCTATGGGCTAGAAGATGACCAGGATGAAGCCGAACAATAGTATGACCAAGCCTATGACAATGCCACCAACAGCCATGCTATCTGCCATGTGCCTATCATCACTCGGGAACAGGAAGGCCATGAACCCACCTAAGAAAATCAACAGGATACCAACAATAAAGCCCAATATACCGAACATAAGAACAGCCTATACTAATTAATACTTATCTTCTGCTAAATATATAACATACATTGGTTCCTAGCCCATATAGAAAGTAAGGGAGGGTTAGAGGAACCGTAGGTTCCCTATATGCCTGTATTTGCAAGGACTAAGCTAACCATATACGACACGTGTTTTGTTGAGGATCCCGGAGAGGTAGAGCTAAAGTATGTTGGGCCGGGAGTCCACAAAATGTACAAAAAGGTTTACGAGTTGATAAAGTCTGTCTGGAAGGCTGCTGATTCTGATATACAAGAAGAAAACTACAGCTGGGGTAAAGGCGAAGAGGATAAGTTCAGCATGAGATGGTACATGCACAGGGACGTTGACAAATTCACATTCTTCTGGATAAGGTTCACACTAAAGGGCCAGGGCACAGAGAAGATGGGTAAAGTCAGCCTTGTGATCAGGCCAGTCCTGATAACAGAATACCCTCAGGATACAGTGTGGCAGCGTTCATTGATTTACGAGATGTTGAGGACTTTCTGGCACAGGGTTTTCTACCACAACAAGAGGATAGAGTATTTTGCTGAGTGTAGGAATTTGACAGCTTTGTACGCCAAAAAGGTCAAAGATTTTTTCAATGAGTTAATGGAAGAAGGCAAAGAATAGCTACTCTTTCTTTTCAAAAAAGAAAGAGCACAGTCCAGAAAGAAAACGTTTACTGAGTTATGGTCGAGAGTAAAGGTGAAAAAAGAAGGAAGAAGTTGGAAGCCAAAAAAAAGAAAGAAGAACAAAAGAAAAAGGACGAAGCTGAAAAAAAGAAAAAGGAGGCTGCGAAAAAGAAGCCTGCGACAAAAATTGTTTTAAGGGACGAGTGCCTGGCCCCTTACAAAAACATATACATGTATTATAACGGGCCCAATCCATTCAGTGTTGTAGGCAAGTTGTGGGGCGTACTAGACAAGTTCTTTGAGGTCTCCTCTGCAGGTTTCGGTGAGCCTGAGTTTTATTGGGACACTTCTGGTGACCCTATAACATACATGGCAAGATGGTGGGTTCGGAGGACATATTCAAAATACTCAACTATAAGGTATGACATAGCAGTGCAAGGCGACGAAGGCGCACAAACAAAAAAGGGCAGGTTTACCTTGGAAATCACCGCTAACATACATCACAGCATACCAAACACCTGGTTCAACCGCACTTTGTGGTGGATATACCAATACCTGTTTTACACAAAACGAAGGATGGAATATTTGAGGGAGTGTAGGAAATTTGCAACTGGTTTTAGGGAATACGCGAAAAAACAGTTCGGCATGACAGAGACCTCAGCTAGAGAACCTGTTATGAAGGAGTTTGATTAGTTGGCTGTTGTGATAGTTAACCATAATAATACTGCCCCTTCTCTTTTTGTTCCCTGTCCAAAACAGAGTCCAGCTTGTTTGCGCGAGGCCTTCCAGTTTGAGGGTCCCTTCTAAAGGTAATTCCAACTTTTTTCAAAAACCTGTTCATACCCTCTTTGAGGTTTTCTGGCTGATTACCAAACCCTTCAATTGCAGGCTTACCATCAAATACCATAAGCCTGTTCGAAACAGAATCAATCACCTGTAAATCATGGTCAACCACAAAACCTGCAATGTTACTAAACTTTGTCCAGTCATCCAAGACTTTTGCTAACATCAATCGCTGTTCAACATCAAGGAATGCTGATGGCTCATCCAGCAAAAGTATTTCATGGTCTCTTGCAAGCGCAGCGCAGATAAATGCTGCTTGCATCTCTCCACCGGAAAGGGTCCTCATTTCCCGTTCGAACAGCCTGTCAACCTTGAGCATGTGGATCGCGTTCTGGACCTTTGAAACATCACCAATAAACTCCCTTACAATCATGCCTTTTTCTTCTGTAGTCAAAACCAATCTCTGCGGCTTGTAAGAAAGCTTCAAATTTAATGGCTCACCTTTGTCTGGTTTTATCAACCCCGCTAACATGTTTACAAATGTTGTTTTGCCAATTCCATTAGCCCCAAGGATACCGATTATTTCACCCTGGTATAGATTACCACGGTCAACTTTCAGATTAAAGGAGGAGAATTTTTTCTCAAACTGAGCAAACTCATAGAGGACCTTTTTCTTCTCTGGGGATTTCGCAATCCTGTTAAAAATTATTGGCTTGTCCCTGAACCTTACATTGTCTTCTTTTATGTAGCCGTCCAAGTAAGCATTTATCCCTATCCTAACACCAAGCGGTGGCGAGACTATACCAAAAACACCCGGCGCCCCATATAAAATATGTGTCTGGTCAGCAAGATAGTCAGCAACTGCAAGGTCATGATCGATAGACATGACGTAAGGCGGTGTTTTGTTTTTTTCATCTTCATAATTACCCTCTGCCAGCGCCCTAATTTCCCTTGCAACTAAAAATCTCTGTTCAACATCAAGATAGGATGATGGCTCATCAAAGAAGTAAAAGTTCCCGCCTTTGATTATTGTGGCTGCAATCGCAATTAGCTGCAATTCCCCTCCCGACAATTCGTTGATGTTTTTGTCCAGCAGCCTTTCTATATTAAACCTCTTTACAACATTATCAAACCTGGCTTCCTTATCCACTTTTTTTAGCAGGTCCTTTACTTTTCCAGAAAACATTTTTTGCATCGCGTCGATGTTCTGCGATTTGTAGCCAACCTTGACATTTTTTATATTCTCCAAGTAGGCTTGCAGCTCTGTACCCTTGAACTGTTCAATGATCTCTTCCCATCTGGTTTGTTTTCCACCTTTGTTTGGTTTCAAGTTTCCAGACAAAATATTTAGTACGGTGGATTTACCAATCCCGTTTGGGCCAACCAAACCAACAACCATACCCTGTTTCGGTATTGGTAGTCTGTATAAAGCAAAAAGGTTTGTACCATACCTGTGTATAGGATCCTCATCCAGTGCTGTAGGCAAATTTACAATCTGTATTGCTTTTGTGTTCGCTTTGATGCAAATTCCGCAACCAATGCAAGTGTTTTCATCTATTGTCAGCGTGCCTTTCTCATCTTTTGTAACAGCTATACATTCTATACCAGACCTGTTTACAGGGCAAAGGCTTTGTATGTAAAGAGACTCTTGTTTATCCTTAATCTCCTCGTTGTCCACAACTGCAATCCTTTTTGGTCTGGGCATAAATAGTAATACTTGGGTCAGTATTTATTTGAATTAGGATTGGTGTCAAAAACAGTTACAATAGTGCTTGCATGCTCTCGTACTCTTCTTTTGCAATAAAACAAGCAAGAGATCTTCTCAAATCACACAGTGTGTAAAAATGTTCACCCACTTGAAGGGATTCGTTGTTATGCAAACGCTCAAATATGTTGGCTGCATCCTGATCCGAATAAACAAATACAGGGGACCTGCCTTCGAAATCCACAATATAACCCAAATCTCTACCATCCATTGTCCTTACAAAATCTGTCATAACAGTAATAGTGAAGAGTTAATTTTATAAATTGATTAGATAAGAAATTGGAGTATTTCCCTCAAATCTTTTTGGCCTTCTGGCTGGTTTATAGAATGGGTGCAAACCTCTTGTAGATCTTTGTGCGCATTAAAAGCAATAGACAAGCAGACTTCTTTTGCAAGGAATTTGTCATTATATCCATCACCCACAAAGGCACAGTCTTCTGGTTTTAATTTGTATTCCCTTATCATCAGCCGCATAAAATCTACTTTACCCTCAAAATCGCAAGGCATTAGGTTCCAGTGGGAAATCTTTTCTGTTTTCTCATCAAAAAATATCTCACATGCGGCAAACACATGGCTTATTTTCAAGTCTCGTATAGCCCTATTTGCTTGGTTTTTGAAGCCGCCAGATATAACCACGGTTTTTATACCCTTTTCCTGCAACTTTTCAAAAGTTTCATGCGCGCCTTTTGTATATGGGATATTGTGTATCATATCATAGAACACCTTCATTGTCAGCCCCTTTGTTTTGTAAAAGTTCAAATCATGCTCAGCCCAGTGTATGTAAGTCTTAAAATTCCCATCCGCCCACATCTGTTTTCCCTTTTTATCCCACTCATGGCCTTCAGGACCAAAGGACTTGTTCAGCATTGCCCAAACACTGGCAGCCTCAAAAATCACACCATCCATATCAAAGAAGACGAGTTTGACTTTATTTGTCATATATTCCAAATTCCTCACCGCACAATATAGTAAAGTTCTATGATATTTAAGCCCCTAAATAAAAACTAAAATATGAAAGCGGCGAGATACATAGAAAAATATTCTCACATGTTCTTTGGGGATCCTTCAATAGTAGCGCAGCAGCGATTCTTAAGAGGAGAAATTTCATCAGTGCAATACGAACTTGAGTGTACTGCAGTCGCTAACGATCTTTACAGAGTCCTTCTTAATCCTAGAAGAAAAAGATAACTATTTTTCCAACATCTCCTTCATCGGCTCCCAGTAATGCTCGTGCCAGCCTTCGCTGATTGATTTGCGATGTTCTTGTGGGACACCGGTTTGTGTAAATGTTAATTTGGTGCCACTCTTAACTGGTTTTAGAGAAAAGGTTGCTTTAGAATAAATCCCTTCCACCCAGTCCGCACCGTGCCATTTCTGGACAATTTTCTTATCTTTTACAAGCTCCAAATTCACACCTTCTATATAGCCGTCATATGCAGAAAATTTACCGCCAACTTCCCTGCTAATCTTCGCTTTAGAACCAGTAAACTTTGTATGGTTTTTAGAATCCATCAAAATTTCATAAACTTCGTGTGGTGTGGTTTTGAATGTCACAACCTGCTTGATACTCTCGGTTTTCATAATTAGCTTTTTATCTTCTTGACCAACCTGTTAATTTTGTCTTCTGTGGTCTCCCGTCTCCTCTCACCTTCGAAACCGACCTCAACATCCTTCTTCAAAACAGACTTGGCAATGGATGTGAAATCCTTCAAAGAAAGCGGTAACCTGCTGTTCGCTGGAATTACAACCTTGTACTTCTCGCCGTTGGAAGTGTAAACTGTGTTCAGGTTCAGGACAGGCGCTGGGAAAACAAGGTTTTGGACAAATGTCCTAGGATCATCAGATTCTTCAACAATCCTAACCCTTTTCCCCACAACCTCGCTTATTTTCTTGACAATAGAGCCGCCCTTTCCGACAAGCTTGGCTGAGTCGCCTTGCCCGCAGATTATAAGAAGCAGGTTTTCATTCCCAATAACGTTGTTAATCTTGACGTCCTTCAAACCCTTTGTCTCCCCAGACTCTTCTAAAATAAGTTTAGAAATGTCCAAAAGCTCCTGTCTAACCTCACCAGAGTCTATTTTGGATTTGCATGAAGTGCACAAAAGGCCAGATTTCAAACAAGCCTCGCAAAATGGGGTTTTCATACGCAACAATGTTCTATATTATATACAGTTTAAGATTAAATACAGAGCCTCTCTGGCATGGTATATTGCGGATTTCTATACAATTATCAAAGTGATGAGAAAATTCTACCTTTTGCTAATTTCGGCTAACCAAAGTTCGACAATAGTACTATTTTGGGTTAGGGTATATGCTTATAAAGGGCCTCTGCCAAAATTATACCATGACAAACCTATTCAACATAGAAGCAGTCGTAAAAGCAAAAAATCCAAAATTGGGTATGTCAGTAGCCGTGCTATTAGTAGCAGCTGTGTTGTTTACAGCTTCAGGCGCATTAGCATGGTGGGTATTAGATCAACCAGCAGCAGCGGCATTAGCAGGTGGAGCATTTGCAGCATTCCATAACCAACCAATGCTCAACGCAGTAGCAGGAGTCTTCATACTGGTATTCCTCGGAGGACTTTTCCTTGCCTTTATCCACAAATCTATACTAAAGAATTTAGGTGGTAAGGGTGGATACAACCACGGACTCACAGCAGTTGCGTACTCTGCACTTCCAGTGTCATTGGGATCTCTATTAGCAGCAATAGTAGGATGGCTACCTTTGGTGGCTGGTCTACCATTAGTTGCAAGCCAGGTATTGCAATTCGTCGCATTCATACTGTTTGCGGTATTGGCAGCATGGGGATTCTCGGCATTCTATAGAGCAACAAAGGATCTATTCACAGTAGATGCTGTGACATCATTCGTTGGTGTCGCATTGTTAGCTTTAGTGCTTGCAACAGCAATGGGAGTAACACCTCTAGGAGCTAGCTTAATCAACTCAGTAGTTGCTGGACCTGTCGGATTACCAGGCTGGGGATTACCAGTTGTTGGTGTCTAAATAGGTTTTTAACCAGTTAACTAAAGTACCCAATGAAGGGACGAAAATGACCAGTAGTCATTTTCCAACTTCCGTTACTGATACGCTTTAATTTTCACTTTTTCTTTATTTTATTTACTTCCCCAGACGGGAGTATAGGCTTATAAAAGTTAGTGTCTTATTTTGGATTATGCCAGGGCATTTAGAAAGTGGACACAATATTTTGGATATACTTAGTGCAGCGTGTGAGCAGGCAGAGGTTAGGAAGAAGAGAGAGGGATTTCGACTGGGTGTTGAGTATGGTGAAATTCGAGCTACTTTCCGTGGTTATACTGAAAGAAGGAATTTGTTGTTGAGAGAGGATAGGCAGGAAAATATAGATGCTTTTTATTCTGATTTAGGGGTTAAGGCTGAAAAGGCCAGACAAATAGAGCAGGAACATCCAGAAGTTTTCGATCCGGGCCCAACAAAACTTTCCACGATTTATGAAACAAAGATAGAGCCTGACAGTAAGAGGTTTTGTGAAAAGCCTACAGATACATAATGAATTGATCTATTATTCTTAACTTGTCAATTGAAGTTTGTATTTCTTAATTAGCTCGGCTCTTTTTGATCTCCGATAAGTTTCTATGTCTCTTTGATCTGTTTCATTAAGCAAGCGCCAAAACATGTCATGTGCAGCTGAATACTCGTGTGGGTTGGTTAAAAAGTTCCCTGCTTTTTCGATCTCTTTATCAATTTCATATACGCGTTCGCATGCTCTAAGGAGAGGTTTGTTATCATCATCATAAATAGGCACTTCAACGCGGCCTCTTCCTGGAAAATCAATAGAAAGCCGAGGAGACGGAACACCACCTCCATGTCCTCCAGCCATCATACTCACCATATGATAAGTTGCTCCAGGTTCAGATCCAGGTTTATAAAAATGGTCAGCGTCTTTTAATCTGAACATGGCGCTAATAGTAGATTTCACTCTGCGTGTTAGATACATCAACCAATATTCATCTTCCTCTACTTCTATAAAACACACATGCGATTCAGAAAGCAGTCTTTGCCTCTCTCTTTCAAGAACTGTTATTTTAGATCTCATCTCCCTCTTCAGTGCTCTTGGGTTTATTGTTCTTTCTACATAAACATCCACCAAAGGCTCAACCTGCCTTTCCAGGAAGCCTACAGGATCTTGTTTTGCCTCAAGTTGCTGTTTAAGCCTTTCCCTTTCTCTCAACAAAACTTCTTCTTTTCTTTTTTGTTCTTCTTGATCTGCCCTTTCTCTTAGTTGTGCTTCTGCTTTTCTAACCTCCTCTGATTTCTTCTTTGCGCTTAACTCATCAAAATGTTCCAATTTGTGGCGCAGGCTTTCAACTTCCCTTTCCAAATCGGCAACATGTGTTGGCATATTTGATAATTGGGTATACACTTTAAAAACAGAACATGAACAAACTACAGTTATAATATCCTTTTTCTAATATAGTCTATGAGACCAGCAATCGAAATAACCAACCTGTCAAAGATTTACAAAGTCAAGAAAAAGGATTTTTACGCACTCAAAGATATAAATTTGTCAATTGAGAAAGGTGAGATTTTTGGTTTGCTTGGCCCAAACGGGGCTGGAAAAACAACATTGCTGAACACGTTAATAGGGTTTTTATACCCTGATAAAGGGGAGGCTAAAGTCCTCGGAGTAAAGCCTTACAGCAACAGGGAAGTTTTGGAAAAAATGAATTTCATTTCTGGGGAGACAAGGTTCCACTGGAGTCTTCACAGTATAGATATCCTCAATTATTATGGCATGTCATATAACATCCCGAAAAAGGAAAGGGCAAGAAGGATAGAATCACTGATAGATTTTTTCGAGATAGATAGAATAAGGAATAAAAAATTTGCCTGGTTGTCAACAGGAGAAAGGATGAGGTTGGTTTTTGCAAAGGCGTTGCTGAATAATCCAAAGGTTCTGCTATTGGATGAGCCAACGCTAGGTTTGGATCCAGACATCGCAATGAAAGTGAGGAAGGAAGTGAAAAGGGTAAACAAGAAATTCAAGACAACCATACTTCTTACAAGCCACTACATGAATGAGGTTGAGATACTGGCCGATCGCGTTGCTTTCATCAATAAAGGGGAGATAATAGACATAGGCTCTGTTGAAAAGGTCAAGCTTAGCAAATTTGACACCTATGATGTTATTATTCAAGTGGATAAGGTAAAGGAGAAAAAAGACCTTAAAGACATGGGCTTCTCTGTTTCAGGAAACAAAATATCAAAAAAACTATCCTCTGATGAAAACTTAAGCCAGCTTCTATCTGACATAGCAAAGTTGGGATACAAAGTACAGGACATAGAAACAAAGAAACCAACTCTAGAGGATTATTTTGTCAAAATTGTTGATGGGCAAAAGAAGTGATGTTTATGCGCTGGTATAAAGTAAAGGCTTTGATGGTGAGGGATTTCTTAATACTGAGAAGGTCCAAGTGGAGGTTCCTACAGCTGTTTTATTTCCCGCTGACAACGATCATAATCTGGGGGCTGTTTGCCTTATTTTCTAAAGCTTTCGCGTTGGAGGCAGGTCTTATAGTTTTGGCAATAAACATATTTTGGTCTTTTTCACTGCAGTCGCAGAGCGGCATAAACAACATGGTGAATGAAGATGTTTGGTCAGGAAGTTTGAAACAGGTCCTGACTACAGGTATATCAGAAAGCGAATATGTATTTGCAAGGATACTGACATCAATGATAACATCTTTTGCGATACTGCTGGCGATGATTTTGATGTCTGTTTACTGGTTTGGCCTGACTATAATTACAGCAAACATACCACTTACATTGTTGTTCACAACCTCGACTTTGATAGCTTCTGTAGGCCTCGCAATAGTGATAACCGCGTGTTTTGTTTACTTGGGAAGGGAGTACTCCTTCCTGGCGTGGACTGCACTGCAGATGTTTATTTTGCTGTCGGCCCCATTCTATCCAGTTGACATTTTCCCAGAGCCTTTCAAAACAATAGCATATGGCATGCCATTCACTGGCCTGTTTTCAGGTATCAGGGAGTTAATAACCACGTCAACTGTGAGCAATTCTATAATCACGCTTAGTTTGGCTGTCCCAATAATTTACCTTGTTGTATCCCTGCCACTGCTAAAACACGCATTCAGGCGCGCAAAGAGGACAGGTTTGTTGGCCAATATAGATTAGCACGAAATCCACACTAGAAAGTGTAGCTATCTGATCCCAGTTTCCCCAGCTTCACCAATAAGCGCGCTCTCAACCGCTTTTTTTAAATCGTCTGTCAAAAAGGGTTTTGTCAAATAGCCGTCAGCGTCATTGCACCCCGCGTCTTTTTGATCTTTGGTGCTCATAAAAACAAAAGGCCCTTTGTACCCACCGTGCCTAGCCTGCCTTAAAACTTCATAGCCGTCTATAATAGGCATATTTATGTCTGACAAAACAAGATCCGGTTTTTCCCTTCCTATAATATCCAAAGCTTGGTTCCCACCATACGCCTTCAAGGCCCTGTAACCAGACGTTTCCAACCACAATGAAACCAATTCAACTGTTGCTGGGTGGTCGTCAACAACAAGCACGGTTTTTGGCATATTTTAGTTTTGACAGTAAGCTTTAAAAGAAGAAGTAATAGTGAAGTAGTATGTTGTATTTGATTTCCTTGGGGCTTGTGGATGAAAAAGACATGAGCTTGAATGCTCTAGATGCCGCGAAGAAGTGTGATTCTTTGTACATAGAACTATACACAACAAAACTGGAGACAACAACAGAGAGGCTTGGAAAGTTGGTTGGGAAAGAAGTCAAAGAAATCCAGAGAAAAGATATGGAAGAAGATTCTGGAAAATTGATCGAGGAGGCAAAAACAAAAAACGTTGGTGTGTTTGTCGGCGGCGATGCGCTGTCTGCGACAACCCACACTTCTATGGTTTTAGATGCAAAAAAGGCTGGGGTTGAGACAAAAATAATCCATGGCTCCTCTGTTTTTTCTGCGATTGGGGAGGCAGGTTTACACCTTTACAAATTCGGGGCTGCAACAACCTTGGTTTTCCCAGAGAAAAACTATTCACCAACATCTTGCTATGACACAATTTTGAAGAACAAAAAAACCAGTTTGCACACGTTGATTTTGTTGGACATAAAACCGCCAAAGTATATGTCAGTAAAAGATGGACTGGAAGTTTTGCTGGAAATTGAAAAGGGAAAAAAGCAAAACCTAATCTCAGAAAACACTTTTTTTGTTGCCGCATCAAATTTAGGCTCTGAAAAACAGAAAATAAAGTACGGGAAATTAAAAGACTTGTTAAAAGAAAGCTTCGGAACTCCTGCTGTATTAGTTTTGCCAGGAGAATTGCACTTTTCAGAGAAAGAGTTTTTGGATGGGTTGTAATAATATATTTCCAAGTCCTATTCCTACTCGTCCCCTATGCCAACTAGTGGGATCAGGATGTCTAGAATAGGTGAATTTCCATTGCTAATCGCATATTCAAAATATCCATCTCCGTTTTCATCGCGATGAGGAAAGTCATCTAAACATACATGAAAATAATATTGTCGTGATGGAAAAACTTTTACTTCTACTCTCCCACTCTCTGTATCATATTCTTTTTCTATCCAGTTAATAACTGTCCTCGAAAACAAAGTGGATAACCAGGATGGTATCCATGAATAATCGAAAATAGACACTTTATGACTCGACCCAATTTTTCCTGTTCTTAAAACATCTGCCCTCACCATTCTTTCTATTTCTACATTTCTTCTGAGGGATTTTGCGATATCTGAAAAAGCCTCTCTATACTCTGTTTTAACTTCTTCAACTTCCTCTTCTGTAAGCGCTATGAGACCATTTGGAGAGTCTTTTAATTTAATGGCGGGTTCAAATCTTTTTTCTGTGGGGTAAAATGTAAGATGTTCATAATCAACCCAATCTGTCAACTTTGTATCTACTCCACGAATAGCAATGTCCTCAGACCCTTCTGGTAAGGATATCTTAGAAATAATAACTTCTTTCCTAGTTGAAAGGCCAAAGGTAAGCTTACGCTCTTTTCCCAATACATCCAGAATAACCTCAATATCTGTTCTCGTGTCTTTTGGTGGTGTGTATTTCTCATCTGTGCACGCTGTGTCCAGGGCAAAAGCTAAAGCTGTTGTTGCGCAAAGGCCAGAAGCCCATCTGTAAGCTTTTCTTGCATCTAGATTTTCTGCAAAACTTCTCGCGTAGTCTCTGAATGTTTTTGTCATAATCAATCTTCAAGTTTCTCAGCCAATTTATCTAGAATTTGCCTATAAGAAGGCTGCATCATCTCTTCTTCATTGAGCGAAATCCTACCATTACCATCACTGTCTATTATCTGTGTCGTAGGTATAGCATTCTCACCATCATATCGAGACAGGTATATTCTATTGCCAATAACACTAACATCAACCTTTAACCTATAATCATCAATTTCGTATACCTTTTCCATAGAATTTACTACAGTTCTTTTGAAGCGCGAAAGAAAAGGTATTTTTTGAAAGGGGGTTTCGGTTCTAGTTCGACCTACTCTTCCCGTATTAATCACATCACACATTAGCCTTGCTGATATTTCTGCATATCTTTTGTCTTCTTCTGTTTCTACATACCCTCTACCACCAATAACGCCCAAAACCATTTCTACGGCACCAGAATACGCTTTATCCGGATCCGACAACTCGTCTATTGATGGGGAGGAACTATCAACTTTTCCATCAAGACCGATATCTGAAAATCCATCTCCATGATAATCTGGAGGAGAAAAAACCTCTAGACGCAACATGTTCCTCTGAGGTTTACCTGTAACAGCAAAAACACATCTGCCATCAATCAATTCATATAACTTGGTAACCCAATGGGTTGTAGGATTGGTCTCTCTATCATAAGTTGTGTTTTCTTCAGCATCACCATTTTCTAATAAATCTTTCATCACTAAACCAATAGGTGTATTAGGAAGACTATGTGAGGGTTCACTCATATGGTTTAGCCCAAAAGCTAAAACAGCCGCGCCTGCCAATCCACCTAACCATTTGTAAACATTTCTCATAAACTATTTTTTCACCTGCTTGAACAGCCTAAATAAAGTTTCCTGATAATCTTTTTGTCCTTCTGTTGTTATTGGTAAATCTTGGAAACTATACCTTTGGTTTGACATAGATCCCAATCCTACCTGGGTTGTTACTATATATCCCACAAGCTGATACCCATCAGCAAATCCGTCTGAGTCATCATCAAAAAATTTGTTGTCGCCGTCAGTAACAACTAATTTGTTTTCTCCTATGTAAGCTGTAACATCAACGTCTGTGGAAGGCTTGGGTACATGAGCTCCTACGGCATATCTCTTGTTCATGTTTAATTTCCTTTCATATTTTATCATATTCAATAATGGAATTTCAGGAAAGGGCAACTCTAGGAAAGTTATGCCTTCGGATCCTGTTTCTAAAACATCTGCTCTTATTGCCCGCGCCATCCTGCCATATTCAGTTAAATTTTCTTCTGGATCGCAACGGGCAAAAAACAAAGCTGCGGCCGCCACCGCTCCTAATACAATTCCGTAAAGGCCTTTTCTTTTCATAATTCACTCATCTATCCCAGCAACTTGTGCAATCTGTTTAAGGGTTCCTCTATACCCTGGGTTTTCTGGTTTTAAGAAAAACATACTGTCAAACTCAGGGTCGCCAACGCTAGTACCTGTAGGATGAATCTCTGGATATGTGAAACCGTTCACTAGTGTAGACACACTAATAGACCTTCCGTCAGGAAGTTTGAAATCCATCACCTTTGAAACCGGTTCCTTGACTTGTACTCTGTTTAATATTGGTACATCAAACATAGGCCTTGAGGACCAACATTCAGTGCGGCCGTTTTCCAGAATATATCTTCTAACTTCTGCTGCAAGTTCCCTATATCCTATATTTTCCCTCGCTATTCTTGCAGCCCTTTCCAATGTGTCTGGTGAAAGTGTCCTGTCAGAATTTTCAAAACCATAATCACCCCCTGTTTTTGGAGCATATACAGCAAGTGTTACCAAATCAAAACCATCGCGCCTCTCTGTTGAAACAACCTCTGCTGTTGGAGTATATTCAAAAGGAACCTCTTCTACTTTACAAGACACAGGATCAAACCCCGGATCAGGGCCGTCTATAAGCGTGACCTGCACCCTTCTTTGAACCCCTGTTTTCTTGTCCCTAACTTCGTAAAAAACAAATGGGAACTCAGTGTTTACATCGAGGTTTTGGCGCGCGTCTGTGTAGATTACTTCTATATGATCTGTCAAATCTGGTTTTCGCAATTCTGTATCCAGGCTTTTGGAATTTAGACAATAAAAAGGCCAAATGTGGTTAGGGCTGAGAAAACTGCAGCTTTGCCTAATTCATATAAACCTTTCCTGCTTGCTTGCATGAACAACTTTGTATTTCAGGTTTATAAAGTTAATTGTTTGCCACTTATAAATGCTAACATTGTGCTGAAACCAGTTTGCCATATCCCTTATAAAACTTGCTTTTCTGATTTACTATGACAGATCTTGTTGTTGTCCAAGGCATGTCAGGCGCTGGAAAAAGCATAGTTGGGAGATACCTTGAAAGTGAGCTTGGTTTTGCGAGATATGAGTTTGACAGATACGTTGGCAGGTTAAGGTACCTTGTTGATGATAAAGAATCAAAGGCATTCCATGGTCTGGTTAGACAGCTATTGGGAGATGAATTTCAATCTATTTTTTGGCCGCAGTTTTGGAGAGATAGAGGAAGCCTTCCATATGACATGACAACTGTAAAGGATCGCGTTAGGATTCATGCAGATAAAATAAGGGTTGTAGAAGAACTCCCTGTTAACAGCGAAGACAGGTTTCACATCGCCTACGCTTTGTGGAACGTGTATTTTATGGATAGGGACAGGTCGATCAGACGCGGGAAAAGCGTTGTCCTTGATACGCTGACAGGCCAATGTGTTAGAGACAATTGTTTGAGGGAGACACTCGGAGAAACAAGAAAATATATTTTGGTTGTTGATGTTGACACAGAAGAAGCTGTTAGAAGGAATGTCCAAAACAAAGGTTGGACAGAAGAAAAGTCAAGGGATAGGGTTCAACGGAGTTTGGGTGGCCTGTGTATAGAACCAGTGGAAGGAGCCATTGTTATACGAGTAGATAATAATGGGGATTTAGAAACACTGAAAAGAAAAGTGGTGGAAGTTTTTACTGACTGAATAACTGCTTAACGCCTAGACCGACCACCTTCAAACATTTCTGCAAACGCTTCTTCAGATGCTTTGGTAACCCTTCTAGACCTGTGCTCCAAATCATTCACTTGGGAGGCAACATAATCTGCTGCTGCGCCTGCGAGAACAGATCCGTCTATTGAAAATTCACCATCATATCTCACTTGAAAACTCTTACCTCTATAAACAGTAGGGATTTGTTCTGTTTCTGGAAAGGTCACAAAAATCGTTCGATCTTTAATTGAGGGATCTGTTGGCATAGAATCTATTGTGTGTTGGACTTATAAGGATTTCAAAAACTAGCGTCTGGCAAGCCCCACGCGTCTGATCCACCGTCTGAAGCAAGCAAATCTTTAAGCGGCTGGCCTCTTCTTCTTTCTTTATCTGCTGCTGTCCTGTCCATCTGCTCTACTCGCTGAATAACGTAATCCCTGAGGGCCCTGTAAGGGCTTCATCACCTATACAAAATTGATCCCCCTCGATACTAACTGGTTTGGTCTGTCCTCTATAAGTGTCTGGAATTTCTGCCCCGCAAAATGTAACATATACAACCCTTGACTTGGTTAATGTGTCTATTGGCATAGCGCATTTATTGTATGTGGGATTTATAAGCTTTAATTGTCACATAACGTCGTTATTTTGTTCTAAATATAACAATGTTATATACAGTTATTTTTCCCCAACAAAAACCGCTATACACAAGCCCCATAAAATCCAGCGTTTTCTGGCCGGTTTTACCCAACCGAAACCTTTATAAGTAACCAAAATAACTACTTATTAGTGATATAATATGACAAGACAAACTTCAACTTTAAGGCAAGCCGAAAACACCCTGTTCACAGACGACATCGGCGGTAGCGGGTCAGTTGTTTTTAACATAGCCTCAGGTTTATTCAAGAAAGCCGCAAAAGCAGTTTACAGGCAAGCTGTCGGCGACGAATTTGAAAACAGCTCCTTATACAGAACAGGCCAAATTGTTGCAGGCTTCGCAGACCAAGTCCAGACAAGGACAGAAGGCGGCGAAGATTTAGGCTCAGTGTTGGTTGATTTTGGAAAAGGATATGTCTCCTCTAAAGTTGACAACACGGTTAGAAGGGTAAAGGGATATGTCCCACAGTTTGTGCAGAACAACATTTTCGAAAATTATGTGCGCGGCTTCCTTTACGGCAGAACCTACGGAGCAGAGATAGTAGAAGACAGGATTGACACATTCTTGAATGAGGAATATGTTGAAAACGGTAAACAAAGGAGAGGAGCTTTGGGGATAAACAGATATGAGAGCGGCAGGAAAGTTGTCAGGATACCAAAAGCAGAAGACATAGGCGCTTTGATAGGCAGCGAACTTTCTGAAAAAGATGCGCGCGCAGTCCAAAAATACATAAAAGGCCACGAAGTCTTGGAAGCAAACTCAGTCACAGGTCCAAGGTCAGACGCAGAGCACGCAGCGTTCGAGGCCAGATACCTTTCCTCTTTGAGATCTTTGGGCGAGCAAGGAAACGAACGCGCAAGGGAAGCATACAGAGGAGCAATGATAGTTTACCGTCAAAGGGCAGTACACAATAGAGAATTTTTAGACGAGGTTTCACAACACGACCCAAAAGTAATGGAGGTTGTAGTATGACAAATCTTTGGTTTGTAGGAACATTTCATCAGGATCTAAGAGGCGGGGGTAGACTTGAAAGAGCATTGAATTACATAAAACCCGACATAGTACTGACCGAGGATTTTGGAGCCGCTGTCAATACCCCAACAAAAGAAATAAACTACCAAACTAGGGGTTTGATAGAGGGGACAGGGGGGTATGTAGGCAATGTGCTTACAAGGAAAGATGTAGCGGAGATGGCAAGGTTGTTTAGAAATGCTCAAAAATCCTTTAGATTCGAGGCGAGGGTTTTGGAAAAGTATCAAACAGAGACAGGGTTACCAGTTGTAAACATAGATGATGAAACTATCACAAAGGGTATAAGAAACAACGCAACGTATGAAGGCTCTGTGACACGGCTTACTAACGCAATCCTAGAAACAAAAACAAGAGACAGATTTCAGGAAGAAGTAGATAAAGTGTACGGATTGATTAAAAAAAGCACATCAGAACGATCACCAATATCAAGAGAAGAGCTTGGCGACACTCAAGAATGTGGTTTCGGTCCAAGGGATATAGCAATGGCTGCAAAACTAAAATCGTTTGTGGAAAAGAATCCAGGAAAAAGAATAGCTTTTGTTGCAGGCGGTTTACACTTTTCTTTTGATCCAGATGCTCCTAGTGTATACGCCCAAACAACAGATTTATGTCCTAATGTTTTTGTGCTCTCAGACGCAGACTCGTTGAATGGGTCGGAGGCCATTTAAGACGAATTATGGATTTAGTAAACAGGCTAATTGGACTCTATGACAGAAGGTGTGTACAAAGCTACGGCCTTACTCTAGATGATGTTGCATGCGTTAGCAGAGGCACACAAAAACTTGATGGTCAATGCAGGTCAGAACAGTACAAAGGACGTCTTGTTGTAGTAAAAAATAATGGAAGCATAGGAGTTGTTTTGTTGGACAGAAAATCTCCAATAGACCTTGTTGACGAGTGGGTTGATTTAGATTTACTCCCAAACCAAGAGGGCGTCAAAATAACACGGGCTGATGGGCTAAGAGAAGTTTACACAGGCGATAAGCCTTTCATAGATGCCGTGGTAAAATCGTGGAGCCACGTAAAGAGGATTGATGAGTGATATGACAGACCAAAAAGCACGTTGGGAAGAGAGAAATGGAATGTTTCTCAGGAAGCATCAGTATGGTATGCATATAAGAGGCAATTTACCTTCGCTTGCCGGTGTTTTAGACAGATTATACAGGCTATATCAAGCTTTAGAAACAGGAGGAGTCAGGGACGTAATATATTTTGGTTGTGATAGAATAGATTTTATAACAAGGCTAGACCATCTAGCAAGCGATTCAGATACTCAAAGCCCCCTATATGGGAGCAAAGACCATCTCGAAATGGGTTATAGAGGATCTAAAGAGGTTGTTTAATAATTATGGAATCAGAATCACCAAAAAAACTAAGGGAAGAAGTTGAAGACTTTGTTAGAAAAATCTGGCTCGGAGACAAGCTTGCTGTGACTGTATCCACACTTTTGATCGACAGTTTTGATGAAGATGTGCGCCCAGTCAAGCTTGCCACTGCAGCATCCACATTTAAGCTTTTACATTATGTTATAAAACAAGAGGCAGCTGAGCTGGAGGTTAACTAGATATGTTGCTAGTAGGAAAAAAATACCCAATAGTTGGATATAAAAATCCCCAGAAACCATCAGAAGGGAGGGTTAATGTAGTTGAAGGTTTGTGGGAGTTGGGAAAGGATTTCACAATAGGTCATGGAGCCAGATACCTTTCAAAAGAACTATTGGAAGCAGAAGAACCTAATGTAATAAGCACAATTCTAGGTGGCTACCTTAACGCACTTTCCGAAGCAAAACTAAAACAGGGAGCAGAACAAAAACTACCACACTACTTCCCTTTAATAGCTGCAGCAAGTGATTTTATGAACGGTTCCAGTCAAGGTGAAGAGTTTTATACTGCTGAGTTTAATGGTGAAGAATTCCAAATTTACATTAAAAGAAAAGGGGAATCAAGTGAACCGACAGAGGAGCTATTGGTGAGTAGGGCGAGAGAACTAAGAATGAATAGGTGTTCGCCCTATCAGGAACAGGACCTATCACTACCGCTTTATAGGCAGGGATTCAACTCGCCTGGTGCAGAGTTTTTGACAAACGGGGATTTCCCAGAGTTATTGACAGATCACAAACACGCAACGGAGTGGTTTGTAAGAGACGAGCTGGACGACAGTCAACAAATAGGGGAACAATTAAAGTTCGCAGATGGTAATTATACAAGAACAATAGACGGTCTAACAATAAGAAAGTATGCAAGACCAACAGAATGGGACTCTGCAAAAAGATGGGGCTTCAGATGGTTAACATACATGTTTTTTGATCCGCTGTTCTCAGTCCCGAGATATGTGTCCTCGAAGATACCAATTGTTGGAAGCCCACTGAATCAATATCTGTGGGAAATACAGTACAAGGCAACAACAGCGACAGCTAGGGCACTCACAAGAAACGGGGAAAGAAATCCGCACACAATGGACCAAAGAAAAGGCATCCAAAAGAAGGCAAAGATAGTAAAGATGCCGCAAAGACCAGCCCCACAACCACAGCCTGCAAGAAGGGCAGCGTAATTTATGAATTGGGCGTTCTTGAAGATAGATATGTCCTTATTTATGACAGGAACGGCTAGCCAGTTATGATCAAATAGAATGTGTGCGGCTTCATACTGTATGGAGAAATGGCGAACTTTTAAATACATAATATCAACTATAATCAGGTGAAAGGAAGGGGACGAAGTTGACCGTTGTCAACTTCCAACTGAATATGCAAACTACATTAGAACAACTACAAGAGGAAGTCGCAGAGGTTAAAAGGGAAGTGCACGAAATAAAGGAACTTCTTATTCACGAGCCCGAATTAAGGGAAGATGTGATTAAACAAATAAAACAAGCTCGCAAAGAGATCAAAACAAAGTTTGTCACACATGAAGAAACGATGAAAGAGTTTGCTAAGTAAACAAATGACCTACTTTGTAAAATGGCATCCAAGAGCCCAAGAATTTCTTCGCAAATGCGATGCCTCTGTTTCTAGTAGGATTGTTAAAAGGTAGATAACATCAGAGAAGATCCGCTAATTTATGTCGATTACTATGCGAACCTTAAGATGTCCAAACTTCGAGTTGGGGAATGGAGAGTTTTCATGGACATAGATCCTAAAAATAAAGTAATGGAAATTCTTCTAATAGACCATCGTGGAAGGATATACAAAAATTTGTGAGCCCCTCTGATTTAAAGCAGTTAAACTAATATAATTATTACTGATATAACAGAAGACATCGCATATGGCCCCGCAACTAGACATAATGCAGCAGATCGTGAACGTGCTTAGAGTCCAGGATCTCGCATCGCAGTATTCCTCAACACTGGACAAATTCCTCTACACTGTTTTTTTCCCGATGATCTTGCTGTTGCTGATCATCTACTTGCTCTCTGCGAGGATGTTCCCAAACCACAAAGGGCTTTCAATCCTGTTAGGGGTCTCGTTCCTCGTTTTCATAATGGTCTATCCACCAGAGTCTGATTACAGCCTGTATTCTGCCTTCGCGCCGATCGGGACTGTTTGGTATGCTGTTGTAATAATAATCGGTGTGTTGTGGATTTTGCTTGGCCACATTTTGCCAAG
>DATDTO010000066.1:0-5586 GCA_035290825.1 archaeon | reverse complement strand
GCAAGTTCTATGCAGCTGTTTTTGTCGCCGTGGTTTGTGATTATCCTTTCTGGCCTTGAGCCAAGCCTTCTCATGAAGTTGACAAGTTGGCTTCTGTCGCTGTGGCCGCTCAGTCCAGATATTGACTTGACTTCCATTTCAACGGCAACCGTCTTGTTTTTCCCACCGCTTGAAACAGGAACTTCCTTTAAACCGGATTGTATTTTTCTACCCAGAGTCCCTTCGCCCTGATAACCGACAAACATCAACGTATTCTTTGGATCATGCGCCAACCCCTTAAAGTATTCAAGCACAGGGCCGCCAACCATCATACCAGAAGTCGCCAACACAACTCCAGGCTGCTTCCCATCTATAATAGCCTCCCTTTCCCTTGGTGCTGGATTATGGAAGATGTCTGCCAAAAATGGGTTTTTACCCTTGTGGAATATTTCGCGCTGGATTGAACGGGACATGTATTCTGGGTAAGCTGTGTGTATTGCTGTCGCATCCCACGTCATCCCCTCAACCCAAACCGGATACTGGAAATCCATGCCACCCAAAATAGCCATAACCTCTTGCGCCCTACCAACTGCAAAGCTTGGGATCAAAACCTTGCCGCCCCGTTCAACTGTTTTGAGTATTGTGTCTATCATATCCTTTTCAGCAATCGGCCTTGGCTGCGTCACATCCTCAGCCCTGCCATAAGTCGCTTCAATAATCAACGTTTCTATCCTTTTGAAATCAGTATAAGCAGGGTCAAAAAGCCTGGTTGGGCAATACTTCAAATCCCCTGTGTACAAAATATTGTGCAACCCCTTTCCAACATGCAAATGGCAAAGCGCAGAGCCTAACAAATGTCCGGCTGGTTGGAATGTGAGCCTTATGTCCTCTGTGATATCTGAGACTTCCCCATACTCCAAAGTTATGGAGTGTTTAACAGCCTTCTCAACTGCTGACTTAGAATACCAAGATTTCTTGCCCTCTTTCTGTGCAATATCCACATAATCCAAACAAAGCAACACCATCAAATCCCTTGTTGGTGGTGTGCAGTATAATGGCCCTGTAAACCCATTTTCGTACAAATATGGGATAAAGCCGCAGTTATGCACAAATATGCCGTTGGCTATATAGTTGGAGTGCCCTGGGACAGTCAAATCGTAAACTTTCTTAGAATCTGTCTCGATTATTTTTGCGCTTGTAACAGGGTCCCATAAAATATCTGAAGACGCTAACTTTGTCAACAAGTCCAACCTTTCGCTCCTGACACCTTTTGATTTGGCTGCTTTGGATAGTTGCTTGCAGATTTCAAGGAGTTTTTCCCTTGTTGGGAAGTGTTTAGAGTAATGGTAATAGTTTATCCCAAGCTTTCTAAGGTCAATTTTCCTCAAACCCAATTCATAACCTATGCCTAAAATCGCATCCTTTCCTATTGGAATGAGGTCCATCTTTTTACCTATACCTTTTCCAATAACATTCAAAATTGAATTTAACTTTTCCAACTTATTCAGATCAGAAAACCCAATAAGCTTAGAAAATGTTTTTATTGACTCTGGATCAGACATGCAGAGCTGGTAAGCTTTGCCGCCGCCAAACGTTGATTTTGACTGGTCATGGTCATAAATGTGGGATATTATGCCGAACCTTAGCAGTAACATCTGGGTTGCAGTTGCTATGTTTTCGCTTGAGGTGGACAGGACAATTGAATGGTGCTTTACACAACCTTCTGCGTCATATAAACCGCGCAGGAACATTGCAATGACTTCTTTTTTAGATTTGCAGACAACTCTTGGAATCTTTCTTGTTGGACTTCTGCTCAAAATGAACCTGTCTATTTTATCAAGCCATGATTTGAACTCCACAGAGTAAACATTAAGCCTGTTCCTTTCCTTGACGGAAATTTTAGATTTGATGCCTACTGACTCCAAAAGGCTGGAATAAAATTTTATGTTACCCAAATTCTTGTCTGTTAATATGACTGTGCCAGATTCCCTATTGCACCCATCGCCTAAAATATAGCCTAAAGTTTGGGCAATTTCTTTACCCAATACCCTTTTAACACCTTTCAATGTAGGCAAAGTCTGCTCACTGCCATCCACATCTACCTTTCTTGGAGTTGCCACAAAGTCCCCGACTCTAAGCTGTTCAACATGTTTTATTACGAACTTGCCATCCTTGTCGAGGACAAAAACAGGGTGGTTTCCTGTGGCTTTGAGCCTCTTCGTTTTTGTCCTGACTTCATAAATTGGGTTTGGTGCTTCTATACAGCCCCTTTGTATAGCAGGTATCGCCTCTATTTTCATTGAGTTTTTGAAATCTAGTGCTTCTACACCCTGCCCTGTTGATATTTCTGAGATTTGCTGTATATCGCCGTCAGATAATTGGACCAGAGTATCTGGCGTTAAACAATGGTCTAAATGAGCATGCGACAGCACAACCGCATTTATTTTGTCAATATTAAATTCAGGCGCATCGATTTGTGGCGGGGTGTCATTGCTTGTATTGACCCCAAAATCAAGCAACACATTTGAATAAGGTGTTTGCACCATGAAGCAGCTCCTTCCAACCTGCCTTCCTGCGCCCAAACAACTCAACCTAACCCACTCATCATCCACTTCTTTTCGCACAGAAATTGCTTGCCCAACTTTGTTCAAGAATTTTTTCCTGTAATCCAGTTCTGTGTGCAAAAGCCCGCGCACAGCCATTACTATATCTGATTTTATGGCAGGTGTCCTCTCTATTTTTGGCAGCCACAAAGTCTCATTTTTTATCTTCCTATAAATTTCCCCTCCCTTGCCAATAACAAGGCCAGGCTTCAAACAACCAATAATAACTTTTCCAAGCTCTGGTTCAAAGTAAATCTCCTGAATGCCAGCCTCCTCTGCGACAATCTCCTTTATAATTTTCTTTGCCTCCTCTGCATCCATTGTTATAGATGGGTCTGGCCTCAACTCTATCCTCTTCTTCAAATTATCAACCATCGCTTTAATTACAGGTTCGCCATTCCTAAAAAACTCCTTGCTCTTTGTGTATAGAACAAGTTCAGATGCCTCGAACTTCATGTCCGATATCTCTGAATCCTTAGGAAGTGTTTTTTCAAGCTCCTTCAATATTGTAGACATAATTATAATTTCTTATTATTTTTGCAGAACCCAATCACAAAACTTGTAAATTTTTCTAATGTTTTTTGATGCTAATTTCACTTTGCCAGTTTCTCAACTTCAGAATCACTTATCTTTCTCACACCTTTTTTATCAATCACAAACAAATCAACGCCGCTACCACCAGAAGCTATGTCCCTTTTCACAGCTGCGCTGACAGCGCGCACAGCCAACCTTTTGGCATCTTCCAATTCCATATTATCCTTGTACTCATTTTCCAGCACCCCGAAAACCATCGGTGAGCCTGAACCAGTCGAATAATATTTTTCTGGTATTATTGACCCATCCGGTGCCAATGTGTAAATTGAAGGGCCTGTGGCGTCATAACCTGCTACAATTAGCTGTACATAATAAGGATAAAATCTCCTCGCATACAGTATGTTTGAAACTAGGCTTGCCGCATTTTTGACCGGCATTTTCCTGTCCTCATGCAACTTGAAAAGCTTGAGCTCCGCCATTATGTACCTTTCCAATGCCTGAGCATCGCCAACAACGCCGGCAATTGTCATAGCAATGTGTTCGTCTAACTGCCTTACTTTAAGGACATCCTTGCTGGCAATGAGATAACCCATTGTTGCCTTCCTATCAGCGGCCATCACAACCGCATCTTTGCATATAAGGGCTACGGTTGTCGTTCCCGATTTCAATTGCATCTGTACTTCAGTCATATAGGAAACCTACGGTTTCAGCATCTCAATGCTGAGATGTCTCGTGTCTACGAGACACGATCTCTAACCTTCCCTTTATTTTACTCAATAAAGAGAGGCGAGTTTTATAATATCACTAGCTGTTTATATCACTCAGAATGAGCTTATGTTATATTTGTCACCTAAGGTATTTAAATGTTTATTCTCGACCATTTATCGGCGCTCTGCAATTATCTGCGCGCATTTCCAACCACTCTGTGCTGGATGCTTTCCGCAAACCTCTTTTGCTGGCCCAAACTATAGCAAGTTTGCCGCCGCCTGCTATTCTTTTTCTCGCAACCTCCAATTTGCCTTCTCTGTAAACGCCTTCAAGCTCCTTCTTCCTGTCCACCTATATGAGTTTGCCAACAAGGTGTTTTCTATTTCGCTGTATGTTGGATCTAACCTTAACTCCTCTGGATATATCAAACCATTTCTTTCAATAATCGACAGGCATCCCTCCCCGCGTATATCTTTAACATAATCATGTTGCCTCCTAAGCATCTGCTTTTTCCTTGCTATAAGCATCTCGCTGGAAGGTTTGGGCCTGGCGCTAGAGCCTTGTTTAGAAAAATTCCTATACACCCTTACAGTGTCCATAAGCTCCCTTCTAACATTTGTTGTAGTCCTCACAGGCAGGCCGCTGTCAACAATGGTTTTCAAAAATTCAGCATATTCCCTAGCGTAGGATTCAACCTCGTCCATTACAGAGGCGCAAGCAGCATAGTCGGATTCTTCCAATTTCCTGTTCAGCAAAACACTCCTGTAAATCGCAAAAAAGTCCCCTTTGAATTCATCATCTGTTTTGGGCGAAAAAAACACGAAAGGCGACACCGGAAAGAAGAAACACGCATCAACTAGGTAAAGCCCCTGTTCACCAAATTCATCCACGATGCAGCCAATGCTTCCTGTTAGCTTGCTGTATTTTGGTAAGGATTCCATACCACTTAGTGGTGGTATAAGACTTATAAACCTTTATTCCTGCCGTGCGTAGCTTGCAGCAAGCTTTGCCAGAGTTTGCTCCCGTTCTGTGCGTGTAAGCGGGAACATATCAGACCTCCCACCATTCAAAAGAGCCCAAAACTCATTACCCACCAATTCTGAATAAAACTCGTCCAAGGCCCCATATCCGCCCATACTAGAAGCAATCCTAGTAGCCGATTTTATCCTACCTTGGATAGCCTTATCCGCATTTGGAAAAGCCTTCAACAAAACCCTCATCTTCTCGCTGTTGTCTATATCCCCATCGCCATTGAAATCAGCACACGCCATTATTGTTTCTACATCGGAGTTAACCCTAGCTTTGTTGTTGTAGCTGGCCCACGAATCAGAAGCAGCCAAATAAATCACTGCCGCACTAACTATTCCAGCAGGATATCTGAATTCCCAAATCCCATCAATTACTTCAGATGCATATTTTACAACAGCCTTAAGAGAAAATTCCATAAACTATAGAGTCAACAAATTATTTAAGCTTTAGAATAGCCTTGTCACCCTGAAAAATGGTTTTAGTTGGTATGTGCCTTTACGCCTGTCTGCAAATTCCAGGACATCCCCGTTTATCGGTTCCATCACCCTTTTAACTGTTTCCGGAGAAATAGAACCGTCTTCCCCAAATCCTCTTATCAAATCTAGCGCACCATGCCTTATTTCAGTTGCTGAGAACTTTCTCCTTCCATATTTCCCTGTCAGCACATAAAGCGCAGCGACTACAATGTTCCTTGTCCTAGGTTCCCCATATTTCTGAATATAAGAAATCATAC
>DATDTO010000065.1:0-6364 GCA_035290825.1 archaeon | reverse complement strand
CCCTGACTGTGGCCATTGATTTTATCATTTCCGGTGAAAATATTCCAAATGTCAATGCTTTTATTAACGCTACCATATAAGCTTTTTCCAAAAAGCTTAAGCAAAAAGGGAGGCTATCTCGTTCCTCATTGTGTTCGTCACTCGATTACGCCTTCCACATTACTTAGCTTTTTCTTTTTTACCTCCTTACAGTTTATTTATTTTGTGTAAACTTGTTTTCGCTGTGTGCTAGTCTTCTGCTGCTATAAGTTTTGGGTAGATTCCCATTGATTTCAGTTCGTCTAAAGTTAATTTGAACGCATATGCTGTCTTTACCCAGATTACATCTGAGCTGTTACAGGAGATGCATGATGTTTTGTTTTTGATCCTATCAAAAACCGCTAACAGGCCGCACTTTTTGCATATTGGGACATCGACTTCATCTGAGTCAAAACGTTCTTTGATGACCATAGCTGCGCCGTGTGCAACCAAACACTGTTGTTCCATTTCCCCCAATCTCAAACCGCCCCTCTTTGCTCGGCCTTCTGTTGGCTGCTTTGTAAGTATTGTGACTGGGCCCCTTGACCTTGCGTGGATTTTGTTGGCAACCATGTGATCAAGTTTTAGGTAGTAGGAAACCCCTGTGAATATCATGGCTTCATAGGCTTTGCCTGTCCTTCCATCATATAGCATTTGCTTTCCATCATCCCTAAATCCTAAGCTTAAAAGTGTTTTCCTCACATCCTCTTCCTTTGTGTCGCTGAAGGCTGTGGCGTTTATTTTGTTGCCATTTAGGGCAGCTGTCTTTCCAGAAACGATTTCCAAAAGCTGGCCAACTGTCATCCTGGATGGGATTCCGTGTGGGTTAAATATTATGTCTGGAGTTGTGCCATGTATGCTGAAAGGCATGTCCTCCTGCTGGACAAGGAGACCACAAACACCTTTCTGGCCGTGCCTTGTTGCGAACTTGTCACCGATTTCTGGTGTCCGCTGGTCCCTTACTCTAACTTTTACTAATTGGTTGCCGTCTGTTGTTTCGCTTATCCATATCCTGTCAACAACCCCCCTTTCGCCGTATCTGACTGTAACTGATGTTTCCCTTCTGTTTTCTATTTTTGCAACAAACTCCTCATCTGATAAAAATCTTAATGGCGAGACTTTTCCTATCAAAACAGAGTCAGACTCAACTGGCGTCTCTGGGTTAATTATCCCATCCTCACTGAGGTTTTTGTAGAAGGCTTCGCCTTTGTAACCTTTCACGCTCATGTCAGGGACTTTTATTTCATCTTCCTGGCCTCCCCAATATCTTTTCTTGATGGTCTCGTATGTCCTGAAGTAGAATGATTTGAACAGCCCACGCTGTATTGAGGATTTGTTCAAGACAACAGCATCGTTTGTGTTGTAGCCTTCCCAACACATTATTGCGACCACGATGTTTTGGCCATCATAGTTTCTCATCACTGTATAAGTGTCTGTATTAATTATCGGTGTTTGCAAGTAAGTCAGCACATTGAATTTTGTGTCTGTCCTTATCAGGAAATTTGTGGCTGGCAAACCGACAGACTGCCCCACCATTTTAGCGCCATAATTAATCCTATCGCCTCTGTTGTATTCTGGATAAGGAATTAAGGAAGCTGATATTCCGAACATGGAGACTGGGTTTATTTCCACATGTGTATTGTCTTCCTTGATGTACTCTGGATTTAGGGCAATGTAAGAGTTTTCTTCCTCTTCAGAATCTAAGTATTCTATTATTCCATTCCTAACCAAGTAATTCCAGTCTATTTCCTTGGAAACTACTTTGTCTGCTATTTCTTTTGTCAGTTTTGATTTGCCCTTTTCGACAACAATCAACGGTCTCCTAGCCCTTCCTGCATCTGTGTTTATCCTGATTTCATCCATCTTGTCTTGGTAAACTATGTTTAATTGAGATGAAAGGACTCCTGTTCTCCTTTTATTCCTTATGTCCTCAACAAAAGATTCTGGATCCTCAATTTCCCCCACAAATCTTCCATTAAAATACAAATCTGCTTTTCTTTTTGGCATATTAACTCAAATTTCCTCTCTCACTCAACTGTGGTCACGGTGCCGATCCTTATCGATTTTAAAATCTTTTCATTTTCTTTTTGTTCCAAACCTGTTGTGATTTCTGCTAACAAAGCAAGATGTTTTCTCAAACCGATTGAGCTACCTTCTGGTGTCTCTGCCGGGCAAAGCCTGCCGAATTCGGTTGGATGGATTTCTCTGGCTTCGAAATGTTCTTGTGTTGATGTTAAAGGAGAAACAACCGACCTCAAGTGGGAGACCATTTTGATGTAGCAGCTTCTGTCCAACCTTTGCGACACACCTGTCCTGCCGCCAACCCAGTTCCCTGTGGCCAGGCTTGACAATATCTGTTTTGTGACTGCGTTTGCCTCGATTATTGCTTGGACATTTGGAGATTTTCCCCTCTTCACAAGTTTCTGATAATTGTAAGTCATTTTTGCAATCAAACCCCACCTGCCAAGAAGTATTGACCTGAACAGTTGGCTTAGCAATTCACCAGACATCAAAAGTCTTTTGTTGCTGTAGTGGTCAATGTCGTCTTCTGGGAATTGGTTAAGGGCGGTCTTTATCGCTTTTCTGACAAGTTTGGCGAGGAATTTTGCTTTTGTAAGTCGGTTTGGGAATTCCTGTCCAAGATGTGGAAGCAGATACCTGTCCAGCAACTGCGCGACCCTCTCCTTCCTGTAATCTTCTGAGACCTTTATTCTCCTTCCAATAGCATCGATTGCCTCGTCTATTGTTGTTTCTTCTGCGCCGTAAAGGTTTACATATAATTCATTCAATAAATCAGCGTCGCTAGATACCTGTTCGCAGATTTCCTTGTCTGTCTCCAAACCAAGAGCTCTCATCAATACGATAACAGGGAGCTTCTTGACGTTGGCAAAGGAGATCGTGATTTCGCCGCTTGGCTTCCTTTCAATCACGTGCCTTTGCTTGAAACCTGACTTTTCTGAGCTTATCCTGACCTTTACATCGTCGCCCACCTTTTCTATTATTGGACGGTTTGAGCCGATTTCCTCGATAAGGACAAGGACACGCTCTGTGCCGTTAACTATAAAATATCCGCCTGTATCGTAAGGGTCTTCATTTGCCTTTGCGAGGTCTTCATAAGCCATATTGCTTGTTGTGCAGAGTTTTGACCTTACCATGACTGGGATTTCGCCAACATTGACCTTCTCTGGCCTTTCCTCACCGCTGTCGGTTATCTGGATGACATCAACCCATATAGGCGCAAGGTATGTGAGGTTCCTTACCCTGGCTTCATTTGGCGTGATTACCCTCAAAGAACCGTCAGCTTCTTTCACAACAGGCTTGCCAATCTCGACTTTTCCAAACTTTATTTTTATCTCCCCAGATTCAGAAGTAAGTTTTATTATGCCGATTTCTTCCATCACTTTCTGTATGCCGAAATCAATAAAATTATTGTAAGAATCAATTTGATACTTAACCCACCCCCTTTCTTTCTCAAAAGTTTTTAACAAAGGCACAAAGTTCATACTGTCTCTTTTGGAAGGCGTAAAAATTTCTGAGTCGGAGCGAGGAAATTTTAGCCTCCCTTTTTGCTTAAGCTTTTTTGGAAAAAGCTTACACTTCTACAACAGTTCTATAATAGGTGGTTGCACCGGCTGTCATTGACTCCCTACTGATTTTTATCAGGTCGCCAACTTTTACTTTCAGGTGTCTTATGGCCGGATCTGTAGAAAAAATCTTAGGAAGCTGGTCATCCCTTACATTAAATGTCTTGAGTACCTCTACTTTCTCTTCATGTGTTAACAATTCGTGTTTAGGAACAAGAACATGTGTTACAACATCTTTAATTTCGATAGCTACCACCTAAAACAGTTTTGGGTTAATCCCCTTACTAAGCCCCAGACAATCTTTCATCTAGAAGGCTAAATTTAATACTATATAGATTGACAGTATGGATATTTAAGCTTTTTGTTTACTCGCTTTTTGACAATTACCTAGCGCCCAGGCCGGGATTTGAACCCGGGTCAAAGCCGTGCTGTGTCAACCTTTTAGGTTTTTGCTTAACCCTCTCCTAAAAAGCTTACGTGACAGGGCTTTATGCTAGGCCGCTACACTACCTGGGCAATTATTGAATGTTGATTTGTCAATAAGCTATTTATGTGTTAAGTAATAAATAGTTCTGGGCAATTTGGTTTTTGAAGACTTTATGGCAGAAGGATACCCACCAGGACATAGGGAAGCTTTTTTATACCTTGAAGAGCATCCAGGAGTCACAAGAGAGGATTTTGGAGCAAGATACAGAAATACACTGGAATTTTACAGTGGGGATTTTGATAAAATAATGGTGAAAGCCGGGCTTCCGCACACTTCTAGTGGCGACCGTGACTGGGGAAAATTAAGAACTAGACTAGTCAATTTCCTTGCTACAAACCCGACAGCTGACATAGAAGCTGTTAGAGCAGCTAGGCTGGGTCCGACCCTCAAAAAGTTTTTTGATGGTGACATTGGTAGCGCGTACAAGATTCTGTGCAATGGGAGGCGCGTTGATGGGGCTGATAAGAAAGTTGGTGGTGGAATGGGTGAAAGTGTTAGAAGAGAAATAATAAACCTTGGCTATACACTTATGCAGAATCCAGATATACCAGAGACATATTTGGATCAAAGCTTTCCAGAAGCGATGGTAAGCCTTCGGGCTAGGGGATTAAAACCAGAAGATGTTGTCCAAGCCTGCTCACAACTGAAAAGAGATTATAGTCCTAAGGGCAATGTTAACAAAGCCCTTGGGGTTATTTTTGGAAGGCCACTTACAGAAGATGAGTTGGAAGATGTAGAAGCTGCCCATATATATGTGGAACAACAGCCAGATGCAACATTAGATGAGTTGGCTAAAAATTTTCCCAATGTGGAGGCGTTTTACACGCGTAGGATAAACCTGCTCAGAAGGCATATTGGCTTGGAAGAGCGGACATCGGCTATCATGGTATCTGAAGATGGGAAAGAAAAAAGAAAGTCTGATTTAGTAGATTGGTTAAGAAGGCATCCAAACGCAATTATTACAGATATAACAACAGCGGGCCATGGAGCAGCATTAGATGATTTTGGTGGAATAAAAATTGCAATGGCAGCAGCTGGCATAGACCATTCAGCAGATCCAATGACAAGAAGGCTACAAGGACTTGACAGGCCAGACACTGGAAAATCAGGTATTGGAGACGACCAGAGAACTTCAGAAGTGACAGCAGCCCCGTCTATAGTGGTTTATGAAGAGATCCAAAGGGCCTTTACTTACAATCCAGAGAAACCAGATAAAATGATAGGTGTCAGCCTTCCATTCAGAAGGATGTTGGAAAGGATAAAGCTGGCAGCTGAGTCAGATGCAGATGTCCTTGTCTATGGCGAAACTGGATCAGGGAAGAAGCTTGTTGCACGGCACATCCACACAAATGGGAGAAGGTCTAAACAACCAATGGTCATATACAATTGTTCTAAAACCAAACTTGGTCAACAACTCATGCTTTCAGATCTGTTTGGACATGTAAAGGGCGCCTTCACAGGAGCTGATTCAGAAAGAATAGGCCACTTTGCAAAGGCTCATGGTGGAGACCTTGTACTGGAAGAGATCTCAACACTTTCCCCTGAAGCCCAGGCAGCTCTACTGGAATATTTCGATTATAGGACAATAACAAAAGTTGGAGCAACAAAAGAAGAGCATGTTGATGCCAGAGTTATTGCTGTAACAAACGAGATGTTGCAGAGAATGGCTGAAGAAGGGGAATTTAGAGAAGATTTATACTATAGGCTAAGCGGGTTTGAAATTGATATTCCCCCATTAAGGGAGAGATCTGAAGATATAGTTCCCATAGCTTCATATCTACTGGATAAACATTCAAAACAGATGCACAGGGCCGTGCCAAGAATGACTAAAGCAGAGACAGAAAGACTGAGAGGATATAGTTGGCCAGGAAATACGCGGCAGTTAGAAAACATGATGAGGGAATCTGTTATTTTGGGTGAACTGGTTGTTCCAAATGGACAAGCACCAACCACTGAGACAATAACCTCCCTTCAAGCAGCTGAGAAGGCAGCTCTACTGGAAGCTATAAAACTTGCTGGCGGCAATAAGCTTGTAGCTGCTCGGTTAACTGGCACCTCAAAATCAGCATTCTATAGAAAATTAGCAAAGCACGGAATCCAGTAATTCAAACAGCTCTCTATTACTTTCTCTCTATATAAATAATTGGTTCATCCACCAGTCATTGGTTCTGTTGGTTCAATAGACTGGTGGTATTTCTGTTAAAGAACCGCGACAGGCTTACGGCATGCCGTTCTGCTTTCTTTCCTTGGTTCCTTATGTACTCCCTTATTTGGT
>DATDTO010000064.1:0-5338 GCA_035290825.1 archaeon | reverse complement strand
CTTTCTTTAAACCATATGCTTCCTCTAAGTCGCCTATCGGAATTATGAATTTTGCTCCTTGGCCAATACAGGCAATGATTGTATTGCTGGCCCTAAATACATCAATGATTACAGATATCCCCTTTGCTTTTTTTGCGCCGTCTAAACAACTTTTAATTTCTACTTTCATTCCACAACCTCCCCTCTACCAGAAGGGATGCAAGCTTGGATGTCAGAATTCTGGATTTTTTCAATAAAGAAGCGGTCCTCGGGTTTTGACTTTTGGAGGATTTTGTTTTTGATTTCCCTTGACAATTCAAAGGAGTCTTTGTAGCCAGGCTGTATTGTCACAAAATAGTTGGAATGCTTTCTCACAGCCATAACAGGCCCGGAAATTACTTTTGCGATAGACTTTTCTTTGTCAACCTTGATGCCTATGGACAATTTTAGCTCCATGTCTTTGAACCAAATGCGCTGGCCCTGGATCACAAAGGAGCCTTTGGCCAAGGAGCCGTCTGGTTTTGTTGCTTGTTCTGGCCTGAACGCAGAGACGTCAATTGCGCCTATCCCCTTGCTCCATGCCTTTGAATTGGCCGCGGAGAATTCAGCTGCCTCTTTCATGGCTATCCCATCTATTGGTGTCTTAGATGGAAGCAGATCTTTACCAATCTGCTTCGTCCCTTCCTTAGCTTTTACTAACACGAAAGCAGCGCCGTGTATATCGGCGTGCAGCAAGAAGTCATCTTTCTCAGCATGCTTTTTCACAATTGATTCGTTCTGGTTTTCATTCCTTCCTGCAATCACAAGGAAGTCAGAAGATGTGAAGAACCACTTGAACTTTTCATACCATTTCTTCCGCTCTTTCCTCACCGGCTTTTCTTCTGGCTGTGGTTTCTCTATTTTCGGCTCTTGCTCTATCGCCTCTTTGACGCCTTCCAATTTCCTTTTAGATTTTTTGGCTGTCTCGTAATATTGCTCTGCGTTCTGTTCTATTGATTTGTTGAAGTCGATTTCAACTTCTTGCCCAGAGAGGTTCAGGACAATTTCGCCTTTGTGCTCATTGACTGACTTTACCTCTGCTATGTGTTTTAGCTGGTCTTTTATTTCAGGCCATTTTTTCCCGGACTGCAGTGCTTTTTTTATTGTGGTGATCACAGAGGAAATCAGCTGGTAGTTTGTGTATATTAGATCGGCGGCTTCCTTTGACTGCTTTACAGATGTGTCCAACCTCTCCAGATTCTTTTCCTGTGTCATTCTTATGTAATCTATTTTTTTCTGGACCTCCTCTGACTTTTTTGACTCCTCAACTTTTTGTCTTGCTGTCTCTGACTTTAGGAAAAATTCATCAAAGGCTTCTGAGAGGGTTGGGTATTTTTTCGGTTTGAGCTTCTCGGAAATCAGCTCGATTGGTGAGACGAAGGTTAGGTAGGTTGATGGGCTTGGTTTTCTTTTGCCAAATTCCAGTATTGTATAATACAATTTTTCAAGCTCAGCCTCTTTTATCTCAATTGACATTTTGTTTTCATCCAAACCACTCAGGACGCACAGCTCTTTTGAGTACTGTTTTCCGAGGCCGAAGGTTGTGGCCAGGACAACTATGATTTTTTTTGATTGTGTATGGAAGATTTTTCTGAATTCGCTGAGGTCTGTTTTAAATGGGTTGAGACAGGATACGGGATACTTATATCCAAGTTTTGACTTGATCTCCCTATCCTTCCGTAACTGCATTTCCAGCGGCATGATTATGTTGTGGAATGAGTCGCAGAGGATTACGTTGCCTTTTGAGAACAGTTCGAGGATTAAAAAATTGTTTTCTGTTTCGATCTCCACAATCCTATCAAAATCCCTTTGCGAAATGTTTTTGATCCTTGTGTTTGCAAGGTGTTTCCTCAGAAACATGCAGAAGCTTGGTGGCTCTAAAGGGGCCTCTTTCTTGTATTTTGTAAGGAAGATTTTGCTTTTGTCAACCATCAACCATTGTGGGCCTTGGACTGTTGAAACCTCAAATAAGAATTGGTAGTTGTCACCAACTTTGTACTGATAGATTTTCCTGATCACACCACCGTTCAATCCCTTTAATTCCTCGATAATAAACTTTATGTCAAAGGACGACATTTCATTTTTTGATTCTTGAAGCTCTTCCATAGATATAGTTGGACTGAATAGATAGAAAAAGATATGTAGTTAAGGGTTATTTCAAATCGTCGACGCTTAACTCCTTCAAGGGCTCGACATCTGATTTGGACTCTTCAACAGTGTCTGTCACAACTTGGGATTTTTTCTGCTTTGGTTTTCTCTGCACTTTTGGCTCGGTGATCACTGGTTCCGGTTTCACTTTTTGTTCCTTTACTGGCTCCAGCCCGCCTTCCAAACTGGCTCGGATCCTTTCCTTTACAGAGTCCTTGCTCTCGCCGAAATATTTTTCAAATTCGTTTGTCACGCGCAGGATTTTTGTGTGGCCAACCCTTTCTGATTTTATCAGGCCGCGTTTTTCCAGTTCTTTTACATAGACATAAATCTTGTTGCCCTGCATCTTTACCAATTCAGACTGTTTAAGCGGCTCTTTGTAGATGACAACAGCCAGTGTCCTTTTCGAGCCCTCTGAAAGGTCTGAATATGGTGTGAGGTTTGCGACCTTTGAAAGGAATTCCTGGCGGACTTGCATTTGGTAGCCAACAGACTGGGGTGTATTTTCTCCGTCCCCGTCGATTTTTATTTCAACAATTTCTATACCACCTTCAGAGTATTCCTGCCGCAAAGCCTCAACCTCTTTTTTCAGCAAGCCAAGGGAACCGATTGAAGATATTCTCATCAGTTCTTCTAGGCCTAGAGGCTTTGGTGAGATGAATAAGGCTGCCTCTATCAAATGGCGGCTTTGCAAATCTGAGGTCAGTTCTTGTATTGTCATAGTGAAATTCACTTTTTCTTTGTCTTGGCTTTCGCGGATTTATTTACTTTTGTTTTCTTTACTATATTAGTTTCTTTTGCCGGCTCTTGTGGAATTTGGAGTCCGCTCATTTTTTTCACAAATATTTCCTGGAAAAAATCATCTTGCCTGCAGTAGACTTTTTTGTCGTGGTGGAGATACACCAGTGGGAGGAAGGTGTCGACGATGTGCTTTCTGTTCCATTGTGGAACGAGTTTGGAGAATTTGACTTCCTCTTCTTCCATGCTGCATAGGACATCTTGTATCCTTTTGTAGAGGACATTGATGCACTGTGTGATGTTTTCTGTGCCTATCTTGATTTTTTCTTTCATGGTTGCTGTTCTTACAACCTTTCTTTCCTCTGCTCGCATGACCCTTTTCAAGGCGTTTATCAGATCCGTGATAACAACTCTTCTGACAGGGCGCCTTTTGTCTGCGAGTTCGAAGTTGCCAATTTCGAGTTTGTGGAAGCCGTTTGCTGGAGTCGGCTCTTCAATTGAATCGAAAAATGTTTCCTCTGGACCTTCGCCTGGGATTGAGACAAGCTTGAGGTAATCTGATTTCATTTTCAAAAGCGTGGAGGCGATTATCACGTATTTTGCAGGCACCCTGAAATCGAGTTCTTTTGTTTTTTTTATTGAATCCAAAAAGGAGGAGGCTAAAATCGCGAGATCCAAATTCCACGGGTCCAAGTTTTCAGAAGCAATTATGTCGTAGATGATTTGTTCCCAGGAATATTCTGCGTTCATCAAACCGACAAGCCGCTGCTCTGTAACTGCAGAAATAGGTGTAGGGATTTGTACTGGTTGTTCTAATTTTTGTTCAAGACCCGCTGATTGCATACATGATATAGTATTGTTGAGGTAACTTATATAGATCGTGAGGCGGTTGTTGGTTTCTTGCACATATAACATTGTTATGTCTAAACTTGTAACTTCTCTAAAGTAATAACTATTTAAATACGTAAACCATAATATTGGCAGGGTGAAAGGGAGGAAAGTGGTTTACACCAAAATTCTCTGAAGCCACTTTCAACCAATGTATGCAAAAGTTTGATGTTAAAGTGGACGACAAGGGAAGGGTTCTAATGCCAAGGTTTGTAGCTGATGGCATGAAAGGCAAGAAGCTAGTCATGACTTTTGACAACACAGAAGTCAGGATAATGCCACAGGCCATGTACAGGAACTTGGAAAGCATGTGAAATACATGTAAAAAGGTCATTGATGATTTTATGACTAAAGTAGACCCTATTGTTGTTAGTGTTGATTTAAGGGAAATTTATACAGATCCAGTAGCTTGCGCCAGAACAGCAGGTCTTGCTTTATCAATCCCAGGAGCTGAAGGCCATGTTTTACAGCATCATGATTATCGCATGAGGATTCCAGATTCTGTAACAGTTTATTTTAGCTTAGATGGGAGAAGATATTTTATCGGGCATGGCGGCACTGGATCTGCAACAACAGAAGTAAATTATAAAGGAGAAGCAGGACAAAGATGTGAACAGGGACTTGAAAGAGGCTTTATTATAGGCAGGGCTCCTGAAACAGCTGATAAGCAAAGAAAATCTTTTTTGCCAATTGAAAATTATTTTGGACCAGAAGACAGGCAAGACAATGTCTCTGACCCTATTCCACAATCTTTGCAAAAGTTTCTTTTCAAAAAGTTTCCAGGATCTAAACTAGCTGCTATGGTAAAACATGGCGGCGCATATAGCATATGGGATTTTGATGGGGAAAGTGTTGATACCTATCTCAGAGAAGGTGTTGCAATTTCCCATGATATGGTGAATGAGTTTTACAGGGGCCTGCAAATGCTAGTGCCTGAGGAGATGAGAATGCCAAACGGCATTGATGATAAGTGGATTGGATATTATCTAAATGTAAATCGCACAACAGACTGGAATTTAAACAGAAGCTATATTGAAGGGAAGCTAGATAATTGGGAAGGATTTGTATATACAGGATTTTCTCCAAGAGTGGGCTACTCCCCTGTATCCGGAGTTTTGTGGTTGTCTGTAGAAGAAGACCAGAGAGACCATGCCATAGAGACTGTGGAAACTCGCGCAGCTCACGCAAACCCATCTAAAAGAAGAGAATTAAAGAAACTTGACAGAACACCTACAAGACAATATCCAGACAGTATGCTTAGCCATCTTGTTGGAGAAGGAGACCCGCCTTTTAAAATTGAGGGGCTTGAAAAAAAGGTTTGCTGGTTTGATATTCCTATAGAAGACATCACTTCTTTAGCCAAATTGAATAAATCTGATGCTGTGATTGGAGACTTGGAAAGCTTCTAGTTTATTGAAGTGTCCTTCTTTGATTAATTTCGGACTAGTGTTAGCAGGATCCGCAAATGCTCTCACAGATTTATTTTCCAGATGTATAGTTATTGTATGAAAATCGACCAGGTTGGAGAAAAGTATCCTGTTTTGAA
>DATDTO010000063.1:0-2337 GCA_035290825.1 archaeon | reverse complement strand
CAGTTTCAACCTTTCACACCTCAACCACTTCCTCAGAAATAGGTGGAGGTATTGGCTCGTTGTGCTTTTGCAGGCTTTCTAAATAGCCGTGGATTGCGTCTTTGATATTCTCAACAGCTTCTTCCCTAGTTTTCCCTTGTGAAACACAGCCAGGAAGCGTTGGGCACTCAGCTACATAAACCCCATCTTCATCCTGCTCGATAATTATTCTAAATCTCATACTATTAATTGATATTGGGTATTTAAAACACTTATAAGTCCAAGGTTTTAAAAGATTTATATGGCTTCGGAAAGTGACGTATACAGCAAGATTTTTTCTACATTTGCAGAGGTTGCAAGTTCAATTGGTTATTCGCCTTTGCACGGGAAGATAATTGGGGTTCTGCTTGTAAAAAATAAGCCTGTCTCGCTGCAGGAACTTGCCAAGGACACCGGGTATTCCACTTCCATGCTTTCCCTAAGTTTGGATTTTTTGGAGATTTTGGGCGTGATAAGAAAGGTGAAGAAGGAGGCTGACAGGAAGCTGTATGTTTCTTTGGCTGGCGATTTGCTTGAATGCCTGAAAAGGGCGATAACGATAAAGGTTGAGAAGAGCATACAAAACTCGTTGACCGAGTTTGAGGAGAGTAAAAAAGAATTGGCCAAACTGAGCGCAAAAGATAAGGCTGAAGCTGTGGAGGCGCTGGAAATCCTGGAAGACCAGATAAAAAGGCTGAACAAGTACGTGGTTTTGCTGTCGCAAATAAGGTTGCCTTAAAGACAGAATTTATTTTTCTACAATCCATTTAGCTTTTTCCAAAGGTTTTCCTCTATCTCAATATATCCTCTCTGCTTGGCTTTGTTTTCCAATTCGTAGGCTTGATCCCCCGGCAGAAGCACATTATCATAACCAGGTCTTCTTTTTGTATTCCTTATTTCTTCAGCTAATTTGTTGTTCATTTTTCTAAATATGTCAACTTTAGTAGAAAACTTAGGGTCAATAATTAATATCATGGCTCCTCTTGGTAGTTTTTGGTATTGCTTTTTTTCACTGCTTTGCTGATTCATTGGCATATCTATGAGAGATCCCGTCAATATCTCTATGAACAATGCAAGTGCAAATCCTTTGTAGTCGCCAGCTGCGATCACAGAAAAGGCTTCGTCTGGATTAAGTGTAAATTCTCCTTTACTGTTTAGATAAGTTTCTGGAGGTAGATCTACACCATTGAATTTTGCCTTTCTTACTTCGCCCCAAGCCCTTTTTGAAGTGGCCATATCCACAAGAATGTTATGTTTTTCAGATGGTATGCCAATTCCTATTGGGTTCGTACCAATCCTCGGTTCATACCCTCCAGGAGGGGCTATCATTGGATTGCCACCACTATTAACTACAAAACCAATCATATTTCTCTCTGCTATGTCTTGGGCAACACCACCCGGCCTTAACCAGCTAAGCATGTTCTTTATTAAAATCATAGAAACGCCCTGTTCTTTGGCCATGTCTATTCCAGTATCTAAATATTTTCTGGCCACCACGGCACCAAAGCTCTTTCTGGCATCAACCAGCAAAGCAGACTTTGTTTGTTTTTCAATAACAGGCACCTCCTGTTCAATGGGCAACATTTCAAATAGTGATGGGAATGCTGTCAATCCGTGACTATATTTTCCTTGGAGTTCACCTCTAAGATAATCTTCAACCAATATCTCAGCCTGCTCTTTTGATACGCGCTTAATTAGAAGCTTGTTTATTAACAGCTTTTTTACTTCATCAACTTCTACTTTCATAATCAAATTATCCCCGTTATAGCTATAAAGCTTATTTTGCTGTTTGACAGATGGTTCCTTGATGGACTGCCTTAGTATATATCGGGGTTTAAATACATGACCCATCAGTCTGTTATTTATATAGTCTAGCCCAATTATAGATCAACGAATAAAACAAAAGGAGGATACTATGAGTTTAGGAAAAGTAGCACAAATATTGTCTGCACTGTTTGTCCTTGTGACAGGTATCTGGAGTCTCCTAACAGTAGCCAGCGTGAATCTAGGCGTAACAGGAACATTGGCTATAACAGGAGTCGTCGGTGTACTTGGTCTTTTAGGCGGACTTACATGGCTTGGTGCAACACTAACTAGCAAGAAATAAGTTCTGAGCGTTTCTTTTTTGCTCTTATTTTGTTTTTTTTATTTTTGTTCATTCAATAACTGGCTTCTTCTGGCGGATTACTCTAAAGGAACTAACTCATTTTCTATTCTCAGTATAGCGTCCCTGACAGCCGGTTCTGCTGTCTCAATTACTTGTTGCCATGTTGGCGCTGGTTCTGTTGGTTCACCTTTGATATGTTTTTCAACTGAATC
>DATDTO010000062.1:0-6412 GCA_035290825.1 archaeon | reverse complement strand
GATTGGCGGTGAGTTTGTCAGTTGTGGATATGACTAAACCTTCGTCAAGGCTTTTTTCACCCTTTGTATATTTGTCGTTTAGTGTCATCAATTAAAGATTTAACTACTGGAATAAATAGTATACAGATGGACGATACACAGATTGGACGATTACTAGGCAGCATAAAAACGATTGCAGTTATTGGCTGTTCGAGGGATATTAGCAAAGATGCGCATAAAGTCCCTGAATATCTGCAAAGGCATGGATATAGGATAATCCCTGTTAACCCACTCACTGCGCAAGTTTTGGGGGAGAAATCTTACAAACTGGCTTCTGAGATCAAGGACAGGGTTGACATAGTCGTTGTCTTTAGGCCGTCTGAAGATGTTTTGGGCGTTGTGCAGGATGTTTTGAAAATGGAGAATAAGCCAAGGGTTGTTTGGATGCAGTTAGGTATTCAGAATGCAGACGCCGCAAAGCTCGCTGAGGAGAATGGGATGCAAGTTGTGCAGAATAAGTGCATCAAGATTGAACACCAGAGATTGGTTGGATAATTCTTAACTAAACTTCTACAGTTGGTTTTAGTTTCAAATAAACAGGATACCACACAGCAACTCCACCACCACAATGGAATTTACATCCTTCTGCTGGGTCAATTCCCATGCTTTCTAGAAGAGGCCTGCCTTCACTCAATTTTCCATTGTCACCTTCACCTTTTCTTGTATGGAATACCATAAATTCTGGTTCTTTTTGTTGATAAGCAATAAGATGCCCTTTCATCGTTGATTTGAGAAACTGTGCAGCCTTTTCCAAATCAATTACAGGCTGTTCCAGAACTAAACTACCACAATACACATTGACATCAGACCCGCTGTCTATTGTTGATGAAGCTGTATAATCTACCGATACGCCACCTCCCACAAAAAAGTGCGTCCTTCCGTCCCTTCTTTCCTCAAAGCCATCACCATAAGCTTCGGTAACAGATATCCTAAGTTCTCCTAAATATTCATTAAATAAGCCCTCAAAATCTGCATCTCGGATGCCCCTACTCAACCAAGCTCTTGGAACGCCCATGACAACTATTTGTTCTCCTATTTGTTGTTGTGGTGTTTCTGGAGTTGCTTCTTCTATGTGTCTAGCTCCAATAACAGCCCTATATGCAGTCTTGAAAGGTTTCAGTAAATCCATAGCTATTATATGTTGGTAAAATATAAATACGGATTTGTGTTAGTACCAGTTCATTTATCAGAGCCCCCACGGAGGATCGAACTCCGGGCCTGCAGTTTACGAAACTGCCGCTCTACCAATTGTTCGCTTCTTTCTAGTGCAGGTCTTTCTTGGATTTACGCTCAGAAGAAAGAAGTGCTGAGCTATGGAGGCATACTATCTATTATTACTTATATTTATAGCCAGAGCAAAATATACTAATGTGATGGACGAAGTAGATCTTAAACAACTATAACGGATCTACTTCAACCTGCGTTTGGGGTTGTAGTCTAGCTTGGCTTAGGATTCGAGCCTTGGGAGCTCGCGACCCCGGTTCAAAGGCTAGCTTTCTTTTCGAAAAGAAAGCTACCGTACCAAAGAAAACAGTTTACAGATACGGTTGGGTTATTATTAACCTAAGACTGGAATTCCGGGCAACCTCACTGTACCTCAAATAAAACATTTCCATAAGCAGTTGATAGTAAACTTGTCAGGCTATCATATGATTCAGCGACTGCAACAAAGCCAATTTTGCCCGAATTTGCATAGATAACATGGAACTTGTCATCAAGAATATATTTTGCAACAAATTGTTCAACAAGGCCTTCTGTTGCTTCTTTTGGTTCATTTACAACTTCATGTGCCATTGACAGGGCTTGGTTCTTAACAACGTTTTCAGATTGCCCACTAACAAGACTTAAAACTACAATGTCACCGCCTTTCTCATAGGCACCCCTTAAAACCTGGAACCCGTTTGGAGACTCGACGTCTATTTTAGTCATTGTCCAGCCAGATACTGTTGGCAGGGAATTTTCCATTCTTCCAGCAGCTGCCTGTCCGCCACTGTCACCTTCCTTTCCTGCACAACCAGAGATAACCAAAATTCCTATTAACAGCAAACCTATTAATTCAGTTTTCATACAATACCGCCATTCTTGTAAAGATAATAATCCTGATTCATCATTAAAGCCTGCTTGAACTTTGAACAGTATTTGTTAGGCATGATATATGCGCTGAGCCCCTTCCATCCGCTGTCAGAATAGGCTGCATCTTTTCTATTGATTACAAGAACAACCATATATTTTCCATTTGCAAGCGGGCTGCTGATTATTTGTAGGCAGCTGTCATCACCATTGAGATTGCAGCTGAGATTGTCCTTTATTTGCTCGTACAGCTTATCCTGAGAACTATCTACAATGTAGATTATATTCTTCTGTTTGTCAGCATCATTCAGATTGCTTGATTTTTTTGCTTCAACAGAATCTTTTGTTGGAGAATCGCTTGAAGCGAATGCGGAAAGGTATTTTTTTAATCCCCTGCTTGTATCAGTGTCTGTTGCTCTTTCCCATGAACTGGCAATTGCCTTTGCGCCTTCTTGTAAGTTATCTGAAGAATATGATACAACAAGATCTGCTACGCCCCACATTATCTTGCAGTTACCCTCACCAAATAAGGCAGGCCCAATGCCTGAATCCCCGCCAATTGCATAATAATCCTTTATGAGGCCATATCTAGCGTTTCCAAAACCGATTGACACCGCCTTTTGCTTTTCCGTTTCTTTGAACGGCTCTGTTTCATAATCACCAACACCATCCATTTTGCTCAGATATAATTTGTCTGCGCCAGCACCGGCTTTGAAATTGACTAGACTATGTGACTTGATTGTTGGTGCATTTCCTCCTTCCCACACAACCCACTGCTCGCTATCCATATCAGATAGTAGGTAAGATGCTTTTCCATCCACCATCTTTCTTGCAAGTATAAAACCATATCCTTCAAACTCATTTGTTTTTGAGGAGTCTTTTAATTTGCCAAACGGCTTTGCGCTAAGTTTATCTACAAAATTCATTGAGTATCCTTGTGAAATATAATAATCTGCTTTTGAAGTGCCGACTAAAAACGTACCTGGGTTCAATTTCTTCCCGAGAAATTCGGTGTCCAAAACAACTTCAATTATACCACCTTCCTTAACTTCTGACTTATCAAACACCCCATATTGATCTAGCAACAGGGCCGGTGCGTTTTTTCCTGTGCGACCAGCAACAAGATACAGTTTCCCATAAACATTTTCCATTATCCAGTTGATCATGTCAAATGGTGTGGTTTGTCCAAGCAAAACCCCTAACAAACTAAACCCCTGTTTGAGCTGATCTTGGTTTGCAAATATCCTGTTCAAAACAACAACCTCTGTCTTGTACACTCCTGTTTCCCCATTCTTCTGCTTTTCAATTATTTTTGCCAGAGATAGCTTCTGAAATTGCTGCCCACCACTCTTTACTTTTATTTTGATTGGGGATGTGCTTTTCACGCTACTTTTCTCTTCATCGCCCTTTCTATATATCACATCCACTTCGATATTGTCATAACTAGTCCCTTCTTTTCCAGTAAAATCAATATCAATATACTGTTCTGCCCCATGTTTTATCCAGAAAGGCTTTTTGGCCAGAAGTGTGTTTTCCCCGCTAAACAACTTTGCAAACCCACCAATATTTGACTGAAGTCCATTTTTTACAAATAGGCTGAGTTTGACATTTGCTGTCGGATATTCATAAAAACCGTTTTTCAAATAATTTGCATTGCCGTGCAGAACTGCTTCGAGATTACTATCGGCAACAGCTGGCGAACCTTGCCTGCCAACTTCACCTTCACATGGCTCCTTTTGCATTTTACCGTTGCAGCAATATTGCCCATATTTTTCTTTTGTATTATATTTACAAAGCACCCATTTTCCATCTGTATTGACACATGTGCCTTTTTTATCTGTAAAACAGTCTGTTGCACAATTACTGCAATCTTCGTTTGAATCGCAGATACCATTACCACAACCAGAGGTTGCACTTTTCTTTATGCATCTTTTATTTTCACAATTATAACCGGATTTGCAGTGACCGTCATATGTGCAGTCTACGCATTTTCCAACTGAACATATCTGCCGATCTGCATCACAACTGTCGCAGTTTTTTGTTTCGCAGTCAGAGTCGCCATTACATTCTCCTGCTCCCCACTGAGTCGCTGTGGGTGTTGGGCTCTCTTCACAATCCAGGCAGCTTGTTATTGGCGAAGGTGTAGATGTAGTTGTAGCGCTTGGTGTTGAAGTTGGTGTAGAGCTTGATGTTTTAGCTGCGCATTTGTTGTTTACGCAGTTTCCTGATGTGCATAAAGCGTCATCGTTATAGCAGTTCATCCCATTTCCAAATGTTGTGCTGCAGGCCCCACCAAAGCAACATGTCCTGCCAGATGGACAGGTAAGGCTTTCAAGGCTTCTGCTGCATGGGTACTGCACAGAACAGTCTTTCAGACATTTGTACATTGTTGAATATGTCCCATAGCTTGTCATCTGCTTTTCACATTCAGTTGATGAAGATATTGGTGATGGAGTTTGTGTCGGTGTTTGAGTAGGTGTCTGAGTTGGCGTAGCAGTGGTTGTAGGTGTGCTTGTTTGTGTCGGAGTCGGTGTTGAAGTTTGTGTGGGTGTTGGTGTGGATTCGGATACTGTCACCTTTATTTTAAGGCCGATTGTCCCTTCATTGCTGTGAGAGAATCTTACTGTGTTTGAGCCAGAATGAAAAAGGTTGGTTGCATCTATCCAGAGGCCAGATCCAGTTGATTCTTTAACTTCTTGGCCAAGAGTCCCATCATAAATAATCCCACCCGTTGAGGATGACCAACTTTTGAATTCCCAGACTTTATTACTATTTGCCTCGAGAAGACCATACCAACCCATATATTTCTTCATGTTTGTGGGATTGGCTCCGTCATATTGGATTGTCTCAACTTTGACAAAATTACTTGGGATATTTACAGTCCATGTGGCGCTGCCCGATGCAATGGCTCCACCATCAAGAGTGCCGCCGCTGCTTGAAAAATCGAGTGCTGTTGGTATGGCTTGAATAGAAATAGAAAAGAAAAGAATCACACCCAATACCATTATAGATATGACCCCATGTCTCATGATATTTAATTAAATAGCTTTATATAAAAAGATACCAATATAACGGAAGTGCGGATTTATAAGCCGAAATTCCTAAAGAGTTTGTATGCCAGGAGAAGAGTGCATTTTTTGCGCGATGGTTGCAGGCAAAATCCAACCTGCAGCTAAAGTATATGAAGACGGTGAACATTTGGCTTTCCTAGACATTAACCCAAGGAATCCAGGGCATACTGTAGTTATAACAAAAAGGCATTACGAGGTTATTTTGGACGTGCCTGAAAAAGAGGCTGGAAAACTGTTTGAGCTTGTGAGGAAGCTTTCTATTTCTGTTAAAAAGGGCACGCAGGCAGATGGTATTTCTATTTTGCAGAATAATTACAGGGCCAGCGGACAAGCTGTTCCTCATGTTCACTTCCATATAATTCCAAGGTTTAATTCTGAGGGCCCGCCAGCTTTGGAAACAATTTTATCTGTCAAAAAGATGCCGGAGGATGTGCTGAAAAAGATTGCAGACAGCATAAAATCTGGCGGCGGCGAACAACCAAAGCAGGAAAAACCAAAAGAGACCAAGAAGAGGGACTTTCTCGAGGATATATAATTGCAGCTAGATATTTAATTCCTTATATACTATTTATCAGATGGAACCTAAACTTGCTGAGACAAACTGGAATAAGGAATTAGAAAAGGGGATATATGATGAGTGGAAGAAGTCCAAGGCTTACAAGTTTGATTCTAAAACAAAGAAGAAGATTTACTCTATAGACACGCCGCCGCCTTATGTAAATGCGCCTGTTCACATGGGGCATTGCACCACATACATTTTGATGGACATGTTTGCGCGGTTCAAGAGGATGACTGGTTTTGAGGTGTTGTTTCCTTTAGGTCTTGATAGGAATGGTTTGCCTATAGAGATTGCAACAGAGAAGAAATTCAATGTAAGGCCTGGCAGCGTGCCGAGGGAAAAATTCATTGAATACTGCAAAAAGCTTTTGGAAGAGTTTAGCCTGAAATCCACAGAAACATTTTTGCGCTCTGGAATCAGTTTTAGTTCTTGGGAAATTGGAAAGAACCCAGGTGATGTTTATCTGACAGACTCAGATGATTATAGGGCGTTGACACAGTCTACATTCATTGATCTGTGGAAGAAAGGCCTTGTTTACGAGGACAAGAGGTTGAACAACTATTGCCCAGGGTGCAGGACTACGGTCGCAGACAACGAGGTTGACCATATTGATTTGAAGACTTTTTTGAACCATGTAAACTTTACTGTAAAAGGAAGTAAAGAAAAAATAGTG
>DATDTO010000061.1:0-3332 GCA_035290825.1 archaeon | reverse complement strand
ATAAGCCCACAAAAAGCTACAAAGGAAACAAAGGCAAGACCAACAAAAGTAACATCGCCTTTTGATATTTTGCTTTACCCGCACCTTGCAGAAAAGTCGATGGGTATGGTTGACTTGCAGAACAAGATTGTGTTTGTTGTTGACCCAAGGTCAGACAAAACAGAAATAAAACAAGCTGTTGAAAAGGCGTTTTCAGTAAAAGTTTCTAATGTGGCAACAGAGATCACACCACAAGGCCAGAAAAGGGCATACATTAAATTGCATCCAAATTATTCAGCAGCAGATATCGCATCAAAGTTAGGCGTCATGTAATATGAAGGAAGCTGAAGCGGAGTTTTTCAGGAAAGTGTGGTCTGAACAAAAGCCAAGATACGGACATTTCCAAAACGGCCCTTATTCAGGGATAGTTTACAAGGTCGCTGATGGTGTGAGAAGATATGTGGTGGCCATAAGCAGGGAAACTGTAAATAACAACGAGGCGCTTATTGGTTTGCATGATTGCCTTGACAGAAGGACAGAAGAAATGGCTTCGCGTGTTGTTGCACGGTCCAACATAAGAAACCTTCGAGGCAAAGAGCAGATAAGAAACCCGCAAAAGGCCCTGGAACTCGATAGGATATTAGAAACTGTGGGCATCGAAAGGCTTATAATTGAGACCGCTGAATATATAGTTAAATCCAGAGTGGCACAGAAGGGGGCTGGCAGGGTGCCGGCGTGATGATATGGGAAAAGTAATAAGAGCGCAGAGATTGGGAAAGGGTTCGAATGTTTATAGGGTAATTCCGACAGGGACAAAATACAAGCCTTCGTATAAGAGCGAGAAAGGGACAGTTGTAGATTTGGTCCATGATGTTGGTAGGGATGCGCCAATCGCAAAAATAAATTATCCAACTGGTGTAGATTATTTGGTGGCCCCTTTAGGTATTAGGGTTGGCGACACAACAGACAAATTTGTCTCAACACTTGCACAAATACCAGAGAGCACACCAATTTGTGGCGTTGAAACCTATCCAAATTCTGGGCCTAAATTATGCATGGCCCCTGGAAATTCGGCAATGATACTTTCAAAAACAGAGAAAAGTTGTGTTGTCCAGTTGCCATCCAAGAAAACCAAGATACTGAACCTAAATTGCAGGGCGACTATGGGCATACCTGCCGGTGACGGAAGGGCCGAGAGGCCTTGGACAAAGGCAGGCAAGAAGTGGATAGCTTTCCATGCAAGAGGTAAGAGATACCCAACGACTTCAGGAAAAGCCATGAACGCTGTGTGCCATCCATTTGGATCAGGTTACGGTGGTGGTGTCGGTAGGCCAAAAACAGTGGCTAGAAACACACCTCCAGGAAGAAAGATTGGATCAATCGCAGCGCGCAGGACTGGTAAAAGAAAGAAAGTGTAAACTTTTCTTTTCAAAAAAGAAAATTTTACAGTATCCAAAAGAAAACATATACTCGATAAATTGGTAAAATAATATGAACGATTTCAAGATGCGAGGAAAAAGCGAAGAGGAGATAAAGAAGATGAGTTTAGAGGATTTTATCAAACTTATCCCGTCCAGGGAAAGGCGCGCACTGAAAAGGGGATTCACAGACGATGAGAAGAAGCTTTTACTCAAGATCAGGAAAAAGCCAAATGCGTTCTACAAAACACATTCGAGGGAAATGGTCATAATCCCAGAGCTTATAGGCAAAAAAGTCGGCATATACAACGGCAAAGAGTTCATCTCAATTGACATAAAGGCTGAAATGCTTGGCCATAGGTTGGGCGAATTTGTAATGACGAGGAAGAAGGTTGAGCACAGCTCGCCAGGTTTCGGCGCCACAAAATCATCCAAGTTCATACCGTTGAAGTAGATGTGACAATATGAGAAGGGGCATACATATTAAATCTGGAGGGGAAAAGTTTTTGGTAGCCGGTGGAAGAGGAATATTTACAACACCATATATACCTGATTTGGTTGGGTGTGCAGCATCCTCTTTAAGACATTATGGTTCAGTCCATACAGACGAAGGAATGGACCCTCTGGTTTACAGTAAAATTGTGGAAAGTGCAACCAATTTAGCCATAAGCGGAAACTATGAAAACCCGTTGTTTGTTGGTTGTAGACAAAAAACCGGTCAGCCAACTAAGATGGTTTTAATGGAAGCCTCCTATGGAAAAAAGAATCCGAAGACGCCCGAAATTTTTGATGACAATGAAAGTTTCATAAAAAGGGTAACTGAAATTGTAGTTGAAAAAGGTGTCAAAATGATAGTAAACACTGGTATAGAGGATCACGACTTGCCTCTAGCTGAAGCAGATTACAAACAGCTTGTTAGTGGCCTCAATCTTCAAAGAACTAGGGAGGGGGCGGCAGCAGCTTAATATGCCACAATACGCATACAACCCAAAAACAGAGAAGTTTGCAAGGGCTTATGGTAGCGCCCTCAGAATTTCCACAAAAAGCAGTACACAGGTCTGCAGGGCGATCACCGGGTTGAATTTGCAGAAAGGTAAGGGGCTGCTTTCAAGTTTGTTAGAGGAAAAGAAAAGCTTGGACGGAAAATATTATACAAACACCACAAGTGAACTGCTTGGCCTTCTAAAGTCAGCAGAATCCAATGCCGAGTTTAAAGGGTTGGACACAGAAAAATTAATAATCCACGCATCAGCGCACACAGGCTTTGCCTTCTGGAGGCCAAGAAGGTTTAAAATGCGAAGGCAGAGAAGAAAAGTGACAAATATACAGATTGTTTTGGAGCAGAAATGATATGGGTATATTTCATCCGTGCAAAGTGTTGAAGGTTTTGAAAGCAGGAAAAGATGTTACAGCATCAGACGCATCAACACAGGTCATCGTCGAGGCATGGGACGAGCTCCAATGGACGATATCGCTTGACCAGAAATTGAATAATGAGACCTTGGGTGAGGGCGATGTGGTCTTGGGTGATTGGTCTGTAAACAATGATACAAAGGCCCCAAACATGACAATAATTAAGATACTCAAAGGCAAGAAAGGCGATGAGGTCTGGAAGACATACAAAGAATATTTAAAAAAACAGAAAACCAAACAATCACAACAGTCACAGCAGCAACAGCAGGTTGCGAGCTATATGGGATAGATTTACTAAAATAATTGGAGAATATGCTGAAACAATATTTTGTCAAACTTGGAGTGAAGGAAGTTGAGTTAGAGGAATTTATAAAAACAAAATTCCCTGCAGGTGATTACTCTAGGATTGTTTTGAACAGGACGCCGCTGGGCTTGAAGGTTGTTATTTACACAAACAAACCGGGAAGAATAATCGGCCGCGGCGGAAGGAATATAGAAGTTATAACAAGGGCGCTGAAGGAG
>DATDTO010000060.1:0-5952 GCA_035290825.1 archaeon | reverse complement strand
GACCCCTTTCCATTGTTCTCTCAAAGAATGTTATAAGCGCATAAAACGCCTTTCTTCTTTGATCGGACGAATAATCTTCCGAATGATCATACTTCAATTTACGAATTCTGTCTGTGATAGAGGCAGGTTGTTCCAACACGCTTTCAGGCACAGATGATGTATTACCTAAACCCTCCATTGAAAGTAAGTCATCAAAAACAGCTCTCCTTTCCTTGTCTGTTACATCACCAAGCATGGTAGTTATTTGGATTGATTCAGCTGCCTTCATATATCTCCATAATCCAGGAAAGTATGTTGTGATTCCATTTCTTCTAAATTTGTGTTCTTCCATGCGTGTATATCTTCGCACACCTTCTGTTGGCTCTGCACGCAGACATGCACACACAAAAGCCTTTACATCTGAAGAAATTGGAACTTTTTGTTCGGGGGAAGGTTCTAGCGGTGGTGGAAGGGACTCTGCTAACTTAAGCATGTCCGGGAATTCTAACTCAAAGAGCCTATCACTCCAGAAAACTTCCTCTGGCTGCGTAGCTGCTTGTTCATTTTGGCCTGTCATGATGTAGTCACCATATTCATATAGGAAATTGAGTGTTTATAAAGCTTTATTTTTGTTACTATTCTTAAGTTACAATTATGGATAACACAAATAGACCAAGAAACAGAACAAACCTATTCTAATTTAGAAAATAAAACCAGAAAAATAATAAGGTGCCGAGCTCCGCTCAAATTTATGCCTTGAGGGAGCTCAGGCAAGGGGATTGGTTATTCATCGATAAAGGCTATTAACCTTTAACCGACTCATCAATGTAAAGGAGGGTTAACCTCCAAATGTTAATGTTTTTACAAAAGCACGTCGATGCCAAGTTCTCGTGAGGATGCCCTTGCGGCTGAGGCTTCTTTCTTGCCCTCGTCGCTCTTGCCTACGATGTATGGGGATGTGACACCGGTTATTATTGTTATAACCTGGATCTTTCCCTGATATTCTGGCAAGACTCTTGCGCCCCACATAACCATTGCATCTGGGCTCATGTTCTTTGAGACTGTTTCTCCAATTGTGTTAATCTCGTCCAGCCTCATGTCTTCACCGCCGATTATCTGGATTAAGGCTCCTGTTGCGCCTGTGTAGTCCACATCCAATAGTGGGTGTTTTAAAGCCTGTGTAACAGCTTCCAATGCTCGGTTGTTTGTGTTTGAGACACCGACTCCTACTGTTGCCACGCCACCTGAATGCATGATTGTCCTTACATCTGCATAATCTAGGTTGACTAATGATGGCTGAGATATTGTCTCTGTAATACCCTTAATCATTGTTGAAATCAAGTCATCTGCAACACCGAAAGCCTCTTTTAATGGCCTGTTCCCTGCAAGTTCTACAAGTTTTTGGTTCTCGATCACGATTACTGTGTCGCTCGCGTCCCTTAAAGCAAGAAGACCATCTTCAGCCTTCCTTACTCTTGCACCTTCCATCTTGAAAGGCAATGTTACAGTTGAAATCACGATTGCCCCTGATTCCTTTCCGTATTTTGCAACGACTGGGGCGGAACCTGTGCCTGTCCCACCGCCAAGACCACAAGTCACGAAAAGCAAGTCGCAATCCTTCAAATATTCTTTAATCTCGGATTTGGACTCTTCTGCAGCTTTCTTTCCAACTTCTGGATATCCACCTGCGCCTAAGCCTCTTGTGAGATCTTTTCCTACAAGTAATTTCTTGTGCGCTGTTGTAACTGCTAAATGCCTAGCGTCTGTGTTTGCAGCCACTGTTGTTGCTCCTTGTATGTTCATTTTTGTAAGCCTGTCAATTGTGTTGGAACCACCGCCACCACAACCGAAGACCACTATCTTTGCCTGTTGGGCCTCGAAGTTGACTCCGTTGTCAAATTCCATATATAATACCTCCATTCATCAGCCAAAATGTATCTTCTGGCGATTTTTAGTTAGCATAAAAGGTTAACTCTGATGAGTCAGTTTAAAGGGATTGGTTGAGCAGCCTTTTACTCTGTGATAATATATTAATAGAAGCCAGTATAAATACTTTCCTGTTTTGATGTGCCAATTTGTTAATTTTTATGCAGGTTAACATTCAAATATAGAGGTGCGGTATGACGGTTTCCAATCGGACCCTTTCCAAAAAATTCCCAAAAACCGAGTTACTAAACTTTATAAGTAAACTTTACTAATAATTGTACATGGGAATAGCTAGAGTGACTAGGAATTTCCAGGTGACGATTCCTAAAGATGTGCGCGAGGTTCAGGGTATAAAGGAGGGTGACAAAGTCATTTTTTCTGTTGACGGCTCAAAAGTCGAGGTCTCCAAATTCAAAAATAATTTCGTCGAAGAGGCGTTTGGGGCTTGGAAAGCCAAAGTCGAGCCGGGAGCAAACTATGTTAAAAAAATCCGCTCTGAGTGGAAGATAAGGAACGACAAATTGAGTATATAATAATATTCTATAATGTTTATGACAGTATTAATTAACTCAGATATTTTTATCGATGCACTGAGGGGGTCTGAAGACGCAAAACAAACCCTGAAAATCCTCGCTGAAGGAAAAAATGGTTTCTATTCTTGTTTAACAATTGCCGAACTTTTGTCCAGCAAGTTATGTGATGATTATAGGACAAGGGAGTCAACAATGAAAATCTTTTCTGTTTTTGAAAAAGTAAATGTCGATGATAACCTTGCTCAGAAGGCAGCACACTTCAGAAGAAAATATAGCTTGCCATTGCCCGATGCAATCATCGCAGCGACAGCACATCACCTAAAAGCAGAGCTTTTAACAGCAAACACAAGAGATTTCTCAAAGGTTGGGGAAATAAAAGTCAGGAATCCTTATTAGTTGAAATTGTTTCTAATAGTTTGATTAAGGTTTCGGAACTCGACGACAAACTATTTAAATACAAGAAATAGCCTTTCAGTAAAAGATCTGAAGATGTTAAATTCAGGTAGAATATGCAGGAAACGTTGTGCAATGACGATATGTTCAAGGACAGTGAAATTAGCCACGATGAAAGGAGATTGGCTTCAGAGTCAATCCAAATGATTGCGCATAGGACGATGGATCACAGAACTTACAAAGATTTAAGAAGAATAGTGAGACAACATGGCAAAACCCATTATAACGACAGGCTGGAACTGTGGTCAACCAAAACTTTCAATGCAATGATAGAGTATTTGAGATCTATTGAAAAGGCGGCAGCTTAGTTGTCTGCTGGTTCAGTTGTGAAGAAATAATTTGAAGTAACAATTTAAACATAATTCCTAAAAAAATCACGAATAAATGCCGGATAAAAATAACTATTCCAAAAACCTCGCAACCAGAATCGCAGGTACAGGATTACCTAACGCATCCCAAGTCTCCTCGTCAACTGAAACCGGTATTCCTTGTTCCCTTATATAGGAAACCATATTTTCTATTCCGATCTTAATCATCCCATCATCTCCTTTAGCCGAATCAAAAACCAGTGGAAGTCCCTGCTCATCATATCTTGTTTCATAGTCTGCTTTCCGAATAACATAACACTCTTCTCCAGACTTCAATACAAGTTTTACAACTTTCAATTCTTCTGGTGTGTGTTTGTTCAAAGCCCCCTCAAGTTTTTTGTTGTGCAAGCCTGTGTATATGCCGCAAACAGCATGGACTTTTCTAGGGTCTATATCACCCTCAACACCTTCAAAGTTATATAAACCGAAGTTTGGGTCTCTTATATGGAAGCTTCTTACAACCCACAAACCGTTTTCTTTGTCAAATATGAATATGTCATGGGTGTATCTGCCTTTCCTACCGCTCTTGCCTCTTTTTCTTCTCATCAGCCTAACAGAAAGTCTGCTATAATCTCCTTCCTTGTCCAACAACAGTTTCCTGTGATCTTCATAATTTCCCTGTGTCTGTATGGCAGCCTCAGAAACCGGCATCTGCCCTGTATAAAACACTGCGTCTGGTTTCTGGTTTTCATCGTGTAACTGGTCAAGCACAGATTCGACACACGGATACGTGACGCTATTCAATACCCCGAAGAACCTCCTGATTTTAGGTTTCCTGTTCCCCCACGTAGATTCGAGTGTTCTTGGAGAGCCTAAATTGTATCTGAGATAGTGCGAATTAAACTCTTCCAATGGTATTTCCGAAAGCCGAAAGTCCCTGTGCATTAGTAGAATTGACAGTAAATTTTAAATAAGAATAGCAGACCCATTCCCATACAAATCCGTCACTGTCAATGTTCTCATATCAGCGTTTGCAGATTCCACTCTATATGTGTACTATCTGTATCAAGCGGAAACTGGATATGCTGGCATAGATCTTGTATATCGCCTGCACAAAGAATTTACAGAAACCCAGTTAGCTGGATTAAGACCTTGGTCATTAACAACACGTCTATAAACGTCTCTTGGGCTTTCAATAGTAATATCTGCGGGTAAAATTATCTCGGGTGCATGAAAAAGTTCTCCTTTATCCTTAAACGCAGTAATAGAATTGACTCCACTTTCAAAACAATACTCTAAATAACTCCCACACACAACAATTTCTCTAGGGCTTCTAACACGATTAGCCACTTGACTCTCATTCAAAGGAGTTCCATGATCGTGTTTAGTAAATATAACATCATCTACTAATCCTGCCTCCAACAAAAAGCTTGTAAACATTGCATAGTGCTCTGCCATCTCCATGATAACAAGAGCATATCTGTCTCTATTCCTGTTTTCTACCAACCTGCAAAGTTTGGTCACGTATTCCGCTACAAGCCTTTTATAGGACTCGTCGCATAGGCGTTCTCTGTGTTCAAAAAGGGTATACAATGGGTGGACAACTAAGATAACACCTTGCTGAGGCATAGTTTGCCTAAATTTTGTCCTATGGTTTCCACACCTTTCTAAAAGAAGTTTACCTTTAGCAGTATCATAACCCACCTCTATATTTTCGTTCTGAGCACTTAACTCAAGCTCCTCCGGATCGTGGAAAAATTGGATTCCAGTATAATCATCTTCAGGATTACATGGCATCTGAACTAGATCATGAAAGAATGGGTTCTGTGGTTGACTAAACAAGTCTAAATCTAGCTCGCCTAGGTCGTCTAAATCAATAGACTCCAAGTCAAAGGGTCTATCTATATCTCCTCTGGATGTATCTTTTGGTTCCAGCAACTTCTGAATGACCTTCTTAATCATTAATAAAAATGCAAACAAAGTTTTATAAAACTATCTAAATATCCCTTCACTCAAATACCTATCCCCTCTATCAGGAAATAGTGTCACAACATTCTTGTATTTCTTTTTCAATTTGAGCGCGGCCAGGAAATTCGCACCAGAACTTGGGCCGACAAAATACCCGATTTTAGCAAGGCTCCTGCACATTTTTATTGCGTCTTCTGTTTTCACCCTAATAACCTCATCAATAATATCCTTATTTCTTTCAACTATTTCAGGAATCAATCCGTCAGCAATACCTTCAATTCCATGGTGTCTGCAAATACTCTGATCCAATTTGTAGTTTAATTTACCAATCCCAGCTGCTGTCATCAAAGAGCATTCACTAGGCTCCAAAGCCACCAATCTTGTTTCAGGGAATTTTTTTCTCAAAGCCTTTCCAACTCCAATCAAAGTTCCTCCACTTCCAACGCCTGCAACAAAGCAGTCAACCATTTCTGTCTGATCCAAAATTTCTCTTCCCAAAAACTTCTCATTTTCCTCCACATTAAGAGGATTTTCAAACTGGTTTATGTGAAAATTCTTTGGCCTCTTGGCTAGGTTTTTAACTTTATTTATTGCACAACTGACACAATCTTTTTTTACAAGAGTCACCTTAGCTCCCAAAGCTTTCATTATCTCCAGTCTTTCTTTGCTCAGCCCTTTAGGTATGAATATGTGGACTTTGTAACCTTTTACTGCCCCAACAAAAGAAACAGCAATTCCAGTATTCCCAGTACTTGCCTCCACAAGAGTATACCCCCTTTTCAATA
>DATDTO010000059.1:0-2512 GCA_035290825.1 archaeon | reverse complement strand
AGGGTGACGATGATTGGATAGAAAAACCATTGAATGAATTGTGCGTGATGAAAACTGGGAAAACACCACCAACAAGTCATCCAGAGTATTTTAATGGTGATGTTCCTTTTGTATGTCCAGCCGATGTTGGAGAACGGCTTCTTATATCAGATGCTCAAAGAAGGCTTTCAATAAAGGCTATTGAAGATCGAAAAGCTACTGTCTTTGAAAAGGGTACTGTGTTACTTGTCTGCATTGGCTCAACTATAGGCAAAGTCGGACTTTCTGCAAGAAGGCTCTGTACAAATCAGCAAATCACAGGTTTAGTTTTTAATGATGGCGTCTTGCCTGAGTATGCCGCCTGGTTTTTAACCCAACAAAGGGAAACAGTCCGCAATGCTGCAGCAGGCGGCGGCGTTCCTATCATTAACCAAAACGGAGTTGGTCAGCTTTCTATGAGATTCCCGGAAGATAAAGCAGAGCAACGCCGTATTGTTGTGTATCTCAACAGCCTTCAGGCAAAAGCCGAAGAACTTAAGCAACTGCAAACCGAGACAGAGGCAGAACTGGCAGCCTTTACTCCAGCCTTACTGGCAAAGGCCTTTAGAGGGGAGTTGTGAAGATAACGCTCTCTATACCTACAATCAATGACTACACTACCGCAGATTTTGATGTCTTGTTTAACCTCTGGAATCAGGTAAATAACGACAATCTGGATGTGACTTTTGAATTTAGTCAATGCAACTTTTTGCGTCATAATGCGGTTGCTTTTCTCGGCGGTCTTACTCGTCTGATACAGAGCAGAGGCCGTGTTGTGCGCTTTGCAATAGAAACTATTTCTGAAAAAGTAAAGACCAATTTGGCTCAGAACGGTTTTTTGTCAACATTGGGATTTGGCGGTGCTCCATGGTCAGGCAACTCAATCCCATATCGTGAGGATTTGCACCAAGATAAAGTTATTTTGGATGATTACTTGAAAACGAATTGGCTGGGGCGAGGATGGGTTCATGTAAGTGAAATGCTGAAGGATGCTATTGTTGGAAGAGTCTGGGAGATTTACGCCAATGCCTTTGAGCATGGGAAGTCACAAGTAGGTATTTTTAGCTGTGGGCAACATTATCCTAGACACCACGAATTGAAGCTGACCGTTGTGGACTTTGGGGTTGGAATACCTTCCAACGTGAGATTGTTTTTCATGCATGATCCACGGGCACAGTCCTTAAGCGCTGCAAGCTGTTTGAAATGGGCTTTCCAGCGAGGCACGACCACAAAGCCTAACGGCACAAGCCGCGGTATGGGTCTTGACCTGCTTAAAGAGTTCGTAAAGCTGAACAAGGGAAAACTTGAGGTATTTAGCCACGAGGGTTATGCTATAATAGATAGCGAACAGGAGCAATTTGTGAACAGGACAACCTTTTTTGAGGGTACTCTCGTTAACATTACGTTTATTTGTGACGAGTCCTATTATCACTTGGCAAAAGAAGTTGTTGAAGAGCCGCTTTTTTAAAGGAGGGACAGACTATGAAAATAGATGTACATAAGATAATCGGTGAAAATTGCATTACACTGGAAGATGGCCAAACAATCTTTGACCTGATACATCCTAAATTAACGGCTGGTAATGCGGTTGAACTTGATTTTGAAAATGTGACTGTGCTTGCAGCGCCTTTTTTAAATGCAGCCATTGGTCGTTTGCTGAAAGATATTAAACCGGGCAACCTTAACCGTCTTCTTAAAATAACAAACCTTGTTCCAACTGGGTTGGCTGTTCTTAGAAGGGTTATTGAAAACTCTAAAGAATATTATTCCAACCCCAACGTACGAAAGGCGGTAGACGAAATCCTGTTTGAACAATCTGAGAGTCTGTAATGACAGTTAACTATACAGTTCGGACTGATGTAATTGATATTCGCAGTGATTCTCCAAGACAGGATGATCTTTTTCTTGTAGATTCAAATGTGTGGTATTGGACTGCTTATACAAGAGCCGATTTGTCTGATGCACGTCCTAAAACTTACCAGATTAATGACTACCCTGCGTATATCAACAAGGCGCTTTCAGCAAAAAGCATATTGTTCAGATGCGGCCTTTCTTTGGCCGAACTGGCCCACTTAATTGAAAAGACCGAGTTGGAGATTTTTGCAAGAACAACAGGTTTTGACAAAAAGAAAAAGAAGGAATTCCGGCACAATCATAGCATTCAGCGGTCTAATGTTGTTGCAGAAGTTCAAACTGCATGGAGTCAGGTAAAGTCAATGTCCCAGATAATAGGTCTTCATATTGGCGATCTTGTTACAGGCGCGGCACTGTCACGATTTGCAGCACAACCACTTGATGGATACGATCTGTTTATCCTTGAAGCTATTTTAAAGGCAGGCGTGGTAAAAGTCATTACCGATGATGGAGACTTTGTCACAGTGCCGGGGATACAAGTCTTTACTGCCAATCATCCTGTCATTAAAACGGCCCAAAACCAGGGAAAGTTGATGACACGGTAATTATCCTAGCCTTTATTCCCTTTGCGGTTTGAAGG
>DATDTO010000058.1:0-4620 GCA_035290825.1 archaeon | reverse complement strand
GGAATTGTTGGTGAGGTAACAGCAAAAGCTGACTTTACTATGTCTCCTGTGAAATCAGGTGTTGATCTCGACTACATGCTTATGAAATTCTTAGACACGCAGACACTTGCTTAATGTTCTGTTTGTGCCTTTTTATTACTTTCTTTTAATTCTCATTCATGTTCGACACAAAGCCGCTGGAAAGGAGCATGGAGTTTAGGGATAGACTCAGACGAAAGGACCCCAAAATTGCAGACAGATATGAAAACTACTTGTCTTTAAAAAGCAGCTGGCATACATCAGAAGACGGGTTTTATCAAAGTGTCTTAGAAGAGGCAGTTGATTATATTGGCGAGAGGGTTGATGAAGCTATTGGTGAATTAATACCTAAACAGATGCGTATGGTTTACCAAGCTGTTGTTCACCACGCCGCGGCTGTCTGGGCAAAACAAAGAAGAGAATACAAAAAGCATGGAGGTGAGATGCCTCCCGAATCACCTTTGGGTTCAGTTGGAATAAGGACTCTGGTAGACTTTGCAGACAAAGTTGTAAGAAATGTTAGATGGCATTCCGCTGTCCCGTGGGATGAAGATGGACTTGATCTCGAAGGGGAACTAGACTTGAGAAGCGGCTCCCTTGAATTTTACATAAAACACTTCAGGAGATTAGAAAGGGAGAAGATGACAGGCACAACTGCTTCAGAGAAGGTTTTTCTCCCATATCTAAGGCACATATACAAAAGCTGTCTTCAATGGCTTTTCAATGATCTTTATTTTGATCTTTCTCCTTTGCCAGAATACGAAGGTGTTGGGGATCTGAATGTCCCAGACGAAGAACGCGAACCAATTACACCACTAAATACAATTACTGAGATAACTGGTACCAATGTTACAATTGGAATATTTGATAGTGTTGAAGGCCAGGACGCTGACCCGACAAAAGAATTGAGGGAAACCTGGAATTATATCAAGCGCAAGTGTTGGGAAGGTGAATATCTTGAAAAAGAGTTCAGGAAATTAGAAGACAACAAAAGTGCTGACGAGATTAATGAAGACTTCATTGGATTCAGATTTGCCAAAGAGATGGTTTCACTTTTAATCAGATACCGCAGCGAGTGGGAAGGTGCAGAGGGCGCGCTTAGAAAAGCCCACTTGATAGGTGAAGAAGAATTAAAACGCGTTTATGGTGAGGTAATGAAATCTTTTGCAAAGAAACCAGGCTTTTATTCCAAGTGGTTCTAATATCTCCTGCGTCCCCTGTAATTACCTCTGTCGCTGCCTCTGTCACTGTGGCGGCTTCTGGTTTGGTTGTAACCAGACTGCTGGTAGCTGTGCGACCTCATCATGAATGGGACGCGCTCGAATTTTGGAATTTGGGCTTTTTCAACTGCCAAAGACCTGTCTTCAAGCACTCGGCTGAAGTTCTCATAGTCTTGCGGTGTGAGCAAGGAGACAACCTTTCCTTTGCTGCCTGCGCGCGCTGTCCTTCCAATCCTGTGCACATACTCTTTGGAAGTTTTCGGGAGGTCGTAGTTAACCACAAGTTCAATATCTTTAATATCAATACCCCTGGCAGCGACATCGCTTGCTATCAGCACATCCAGTTTATGCGCAGAGAAGGCATCCATTACTTGTTTCCTTCTGGCTTGGGATAAACCACCGTGTAATCCTTGTGCGTGCACATTTTGGTTTCTAAGGTTCCTGTCAAGCACATCAACCATCCTTCTTGTCGCGCAGAAAATCAGTGCTGGGCCATGCCTTTCATGTTTTAGTATGTGTACAAGCAAAGAGAACTTATCCTTTGTATCAATGTCATAATAATGCTGGTCAAGCTGGCCTTTGTCAACATGTGTCTGCACCTTTACCATGGCTGGGCTATGCATGTAGCGGTGGACGATTTCAATGACGCTATCAGACATTGTGGCTGAGAACAAAAGCGTTTGCCTTTCCTTTGGCGTATGGGAAATGATTTTTTTGACATCATCAATGAATCCCATGTCGAACATTTTGTCTGCCTCATCCAGGACAAGTATTTTCACTTTTGAAAGGTGTATTGTGCGCCTTTCCATGTGGTCTAAAAGGCGGCCAGGTGTGCCGACAACAACGTCTGCTTGCGGAAGCATTTCTATCTGCGGGTTTATTGAGACGCCGCCATACACTTCAACAACATTTACCTTTTTGTATTTGGCGAATTTCTGCATTTCCCTTGTGACTTGGTTGCACAATTCCCTTGTCGGGACAAGGATGAGCATTTGTATTCCATGGCCATGGACGATTTTCTCAAGCGATGGGAAGCCGAACGCAGCTGTCTTGCCAGAACCGGTGTAGGATTGGCCTATAACATCCTTTCCTTGCTGTATTAATGGTATTGACTTTTCCTGGATTTCAGTAAACTCCGTAAACCCTAGATCAGAAAATGCTTTCTGAAGATCTGGTTGAAATTTTATCGATGTAGTTGTCATATATTTGTTTGGAAGAAAATGTTAGCTCTCCTGTACCTCTGCCCCCGTTATACCCTTTCTTTCCTTTATCTTAGCCACTACCCTTGGCTCCAATTCTTTTGGCAGAGGCTCGTAGAGTATGTCAACCATACCATAAAAGCCGCGGCCGCTTGTTGCTGATTTTAAAGATGAGTTAAAGCCGAACATTTCACCGACTGGGATTTTTGCCATCAAGACATTGGCGCCTGATTCTTCAGTCATATCAATTATTTGTCCACGCCTGTTCTGGACTTCTTTCATTGCGCCACCAAGTTGGTCAGAAGGCACATCAATCCTGATTATTTGTTTTGGTTCTAGGATGTAGGCTTTGGCTGCAACCATTGCATCCCTGCAAGCCGCCCTTATCGGCGGGATGACTTGGGCCGGTCCTCTGTGGATGGCATCTTCGTGCAGCCTTGCATCAACTAACCTTATTTTCACACCAGCGCATGGCTCCCTTGCCAAAGGACCTTCGTTCATTGCTTCTTTAAAGGACTCCTTTACCATTTCCAAGATTTCCAATATTGCTGCAATACCCTTTGTGGCCTCGACAAAAATATTTTTATTGTAAATCAATTTCACATCCTTGGCTTCATCCCTGTTCATTCCAAGTTTTACCAACTTTTCAACTAGATCATTATCTTTTTTCTTGACTTCCAAATCCTCTATCTCCCCTCTTACCATAGCTTCATAAATTCCTTTCTCCAAAGGCTCTGCAACAACCCAGAAGATGTTGTGCTTGTTTGGTGAACGGGCTTCAACTGGCTGCGCTGACGCCTTGCCTACACCTTCATGGTAGATGACAATTGGTGGGGAGATGTCAACCTCTATCCCCGCCTCCTTTAATGGCCTTTCAATTTTTGCATCAATATGCAATTCTCCCAATCCAGAAACCAAATATTCGCCAGTCTCCTCATTTATGCTGACCTTTAGTGTTGGGTCCTCCCTGCTGACCTTTTTCAACAAACCGATAAACTTAGCTAGGTCCTGTGGTTTTTTTGGCTCGATTGCTTTTGTAACAACTGGCTCAAAGATGTGCTTGATTGCCTCAAAACCTGGTATTATATTATCTGGATCACAAAGGGTTTCACCCGAATAAGCATCATTCAAACCAACAATACCGACAATATTGCCTGCATTGACCGACTCCATTGTTATCCTCTGGTTTCCTTTGTAAATGCCAACTTGCTGAACTTTATTTGCTTTTCCCTGGCCAACCAAGTAGACTGATTGACCGCTTACAACTTTACCAGAAAAGATCCTTGTTGTTGCAACATAACCTGCATGAGGGTCTGGATAAATTTTTGTGACAACTGCTGCCAACTTTCCATTAGGGTTGCAGTTTGCCATATCTATTGCCATTGGCGATTCTTTATCTCCAGGCCAGATTTTTGGTACCCTGTACTTTTGCGCTTCCAGTGGATTTGGGAGGTGACGGACTACCATATCCAAAACAGTTGCATGTAACGGGCTTTTTTCAGCAAGTATTTTCGATTCAGCCTTCTCCATGTGGTCAATGACTTCCTTAAAAGAAATTCCAGTCTTCTTCATCATCCCTATGCTCACTGCCCAATTCTGGGCTGCAGAACCAAAGGCGACTGAACCATCGTTTACACTAACTAACCATTTTTCTTTATATTGATCCTCTGCATATTTTGCAATCAGGGTGTTGATTTTCGTGATGATTGTTTTGAACCTTTCCTGCATGATTTCTGGAGTCAACTTTAACTCTTTGATTAGGCGATCAGATTTGTTGATAAAAAGTACGGGCTTTGCCCTTTCCTTTAGGGCCTGCCTTATAACTGTTTCTGTCTGCGGCATCACAGCTTCAACTGCATCCACAACCACTATTACACCATCAACAGCGCGCATTGCACGTGTTACGTCGCCACCGAAATCGACGTGGCCTGGTGTGTCAATCAAGTTTACTAAATAATCCCGCCCTTCAACTTCATGTACCATTGAGGCGTTTGCTGCAAAAATCGTGATTCCCCTTTCCTGTTCCTGGGGATCGAAATCCATGAACTGGATTTTACCTGCAAGGTCTTTGGATATCATCCCTGCGCCAGCCAGAAGGTTGTCGGAAAGGGTTGTTTTGCCGTGGTCTATATGCGCGACTATACCAATATTCCTGATCTGGTCAGGCTTCAACATCAACTCTT
>DATDTO010000057.1:0-4347 GCA_035290825.1 archaeon | reverse complement strand
TTAGGTATGAATATGTGGACTTTGTAACCTTTTACTGCCCCAACAAAAGAAACAGCAATTCCAGTATTCCCAGTACTTGCCTCCACAAGAGTATACCCCCTTTTCAATAAACCCCTCCTCTCTGCATACTCAACAATATATTTCACAATCCTGTCCTTCACAGATCCAGATGGGTTCAAGTATTCCAATTTTACTTTTACCCCCCGAATTTCAACCAATTGTGTGTTGCCTATGTTGTTTAGTATACTCATATATACTTCACATAAACCTCGAAAAAATTCTTATAAGTGTTTTTGAATTTTTCTATTAAAAAACGCTCTATTTTATCGTAATGGTTGTTATCCGCAGCTTCCAAACACGTAAAGTAAGCTGTTCTTGAAGTCCTCCTTACTATAAGAGGAGGATAACCATTGTTAACTAGTATTGCATTAACCAAAAACCGTCCAACTCTACCATTCCCGTCTTCAAATGGGTGGATTTTTTCGAATTTTGAATGGAAAATTGAAGCAACAAGTATGGGATGCATCTTTTCTATATTTTCCTCGTACCATTCAATTAACTTTGTCATCTCGAAATAGACTTTTTCAGGAGGAGTTGTTTGCAATCTTTTTCCAAGCAAAAAATTAGGTATTTTTTTGTATCCTGATCTTGTATCTATGTCCTTCATAAGCATTTTGTGCATCCTAATTATGCTTTCGTGGCTTATCCTGAATTTTTTTCTCAAAAGCAAATCTAGCACAGACCTTGAGTTTCTTGTTTCGTATATTTCTCTAAGATCGCTGTCTTTTGAATATCTCTTATCAAAAATAACTATTGCAACATCTTTTAAAGTCAAAGAGTTTCCTTCAAGCGCATTAGACTCATAAGTGAAGTTTACTATAAACCTGTCAAAAAGATCTTTTGTCTGCTCTTTCCCAAGTTTTTTAATGATATGCTTGTAATCTATTCTAATCGACTCTATTTTTCCTATTTCCTCTTCCCCGAGTATCTTGTTCGTACCGAACTTTTTCAAAGCCCAATTTTTATTGAGCTCCTTTTCTTTTTGTAAGAAGTAGCCGGAATAATTTTTAGTATTACGTGGCTTAGATTTTACTATCTTTGACATCTTCTTTATTGACCCGTCTGGAAGCCTGACAGAACTAACCAGATATCTATACTTCTTACCATTAATTGTTTTTTCTGATATGTGAACCATGATTATAGTTAACCCCACATATATTTAAACCTTTCATTTTTGTGGGGTTAATAACTTCACAACCTTCTCAACCCTGTCCATAGCCTCTTCTATCTTGTGGTATTCGGTTGCATAAGACATCCTAACAAACCCTTCCCCATATTTCCCAAACTCTGTACCAGGGACAACTAAAACCTTTGCTTTTTCCAAAAGTAACTTTGAAAACCCAGTTGAGCTCATACCAAACTTTTTTATTGAAGGGAACAAGTAAAAGGCGCCCTCTGGCTTTGTGCAATCAAACCCGATTTCCTTCAACCTTTGCAAAATCAGTTTTCTCCTCCTAGAATACTCCCTTAGCATTTCCTGAACAGGTCTCTGTGTGGATTCCACAGCAAACTTTGCAGCAAGTTGTGAAATTGTCGGTGTTGATAAAGTTGTCCCAAGCTTAAGTCTGGTCATTGCCTGTATAATATCTGAAGGCCCTGCAGCATATCCAACCCTGAAGCCTGGCATAGCATACGTCTTTGAAAAAGAAAACAGGCTTAAAGCATGGTTTTCCATGCCGTTAAGGGAACCAATGCTAACATGTTTGGCCTTATCATAAACAAACCTTTCATACGCCTCATCAGATAATACAATCAGGCAGTTGTCAACTGCAAAATCTGCAATTTCCTCTAACCTTTTTCTCGAGAAAACAGTACCAGTTGGGTTGGATGGAGAATTTAAAATTAGTAAAGTCGTTTTATCAGTCAGCAACTTTTTCGCCCTATCCAAATCATATTCCCAATTTTCTTCTGGTTTTAAATGTAGCGAGTGTGGCCTCCCATTTAAAGTGTCTATAATTGGTATATATGCCACATATCCTGGATTTGGAACAATTGCAGAATCCCCTGGATCCATCAGTGCCATCAAGGAAAGAAGTATGCCCTCCTTTGCTCCAACCGTCACAATAATCTGTTTTTCGGGGTCGACATCGATTTTATTTTCCCTCTTCAGTTTTTTCGCAAAAGCTTCCTTAACTTCAGTAATCCCGCCAATCGGTGTGTAGTGTGTCTGCCCTTTGTCCAGTTGTTTCTTTGCAAAATCCCTGATGTGTTTTGGCGTGTTAAAATCCGGTTCGCCTGGGCCCAGAGAAATAATATCCTTTCTCTCCTCTGCAATCTTCATGATCTCCACGAACTGTGTTTTCGGCAACTCAAGCTCACGCTCAGAAATAGGCATCCTGCAGACCTTTCTATTTTTAGTCATATAATGTGTATTTATTTCAACCGCTTAATTAAGTACTATGACAAACCTCTGGATAGAAAAATACAAGCCCGCAAGGCTAGAAGAACTAGCAGGCCAAAACAAAGCGGTTGAACAGGTTGTTAATTGGCTCAATTCCTGGAAGCAAGGCAAAGGTTTACTGTTGTGCGGTCCTACGGGTGTTGGTAAAAGTTTAATCCCTCAAATTTTAGCAAAGGAAAGGGGTCTCCAATTTATCCATGTAAACGCAGATGATGTGAGCACAGAGTTCATAACCGAGGTTATAACCAGCTCAAAATCAAAATCCTTTTTCCATAAAGGTAAGCTAATTGTTGTGGATGAGGTTGAAGGCTTCTCTGGTAGGGAAAGGGGTGTCATGTCAGCTGTTCTGGATTTGGTGAAACAGTCAACCTACCCTGTGATAATAATCTCCCAAGACCCATACATCCCAAAACTCTCCTCTGTAAAAGAATATTGTGATATAGTAAAATTTGACAAAATTGCAGTCCCATCCATTGTAAAAAAACTAAAGGAGATATGCAAAAAAGAAGCTATAGAGGCTGAAGATGATGTCCTAAAAAACCTGGCTAAATTTTCCGGCGGCGATATAAGGTCTGCAATAACCGACTTCCAAATTGTTTGCACAGGGAAAAAGAAGCTAGTCCAGGAGGACTTATCCCCCATAGGATTCAGGGAAAGGGAGCAGAATATTTTCAACACACTCCAACCAATATTCCATTCAAGGAGTGTAAATGTTGGAAGAAATGCACTGTTCCAAGCTGAAAAAGATTCAGACGAAGTCTTTTGGTGGATTGAGAACAACATTTTACAGGAACTGAAAACACCGGAAGAGATAATAGCTGGTTATGATTTGCTTTCACACGCAGACATTTTAAGAAACAGGACAATGAAACAACAGAACTGGCGTTTTAAAGGTTTGGCGGCAGATTTGATGGCATCCATATCTGTTTTCAAAACCAGCCATACAGGCTTTGTCATGTACAGGCCGCCGCAAAGGCTGATCCAACTTGGCAGGACAAAAGGTTCAAGGGAGAAGTTAAAATCAATATGCGAGAAAATAGGCAAAAAAGTCCATTGTTCAAAGAGGGAAGTAAGGTCTGCCTATCTGCCTTACCTAAAAATCATCCTGAAAGAAAACAAGAAGCTGGCTGAGCAGTTGGGGTTGGAGAAAGAGGAGCTAAAAGTTTTATCCTGAACTATTCAGGATTCCCATAATCGCCAATCTCTTTTGAATACTTTATAACCAACTTGAGCAACACACTTTCGATGTCAGAAAAATCCTTTGGTGGGATTTTTTCCTCAGAGTTAAAGGCAACATTGAATGTGACCTTTTTCTGATTTGTTCCAGACCTAACTTCAATAGAATAGGATGGAAAACCCGGTGCAGCCTCCTCACCGCCATAAAAACCCTTCAACCCAAAGAAGTCCGTGGCCATTATTGTTGCAGTTAGGTTATCCAACTCCTTCTCTGTGATCTCAGCTTCTTTCCTCTTCTCATCTGAGCAGTCTGCTTTCAACCAGTCTTTACAGTTTGAAGATTTTGTCGTGTAGGCAAAAGTTATTTTTGTTCCATCAATCTGGATTTTCTTGTAAGTCCCTTCAACAGCCGCGATGTGCGTGACAGAAAGGTTCTCCCGATCCAGATCAACAGAAGTTTTTGGCTTTGCTGTTTCAGTAGGCGTTTTTGCAGGCTCTTCGTTGCTAATGCACCCACTTAACAAAATTAAAATCGCAACAAGAATAATTGGTAAAACTTTAAGCATATTATATTATTTTTCCAGGTTCTATTTGTCGAACCAATGGACCCAACAGCCAAGAGTACTGCGCGGTCTGGTTGAACAAATAGAATAAAGGAAGACCCGCAGGGAATTGGCTGGTTATTTCTAACAAAATTAAAAAATAAATAG
>DATDTO010000056.1:0-5973 GCA_035290825.1 archaeon | reverse complement strand
ATATCCACATAGCACAACAAGATTATTTTCTTTAATTTCTCCAGATTTTACAGCATCAGTCCATAAAATTGGCAAAGATGCTATACTTGTATTTCCATATTCAGGTGAACTAACAAGCTGACTTCGCGGAACATCTAATTCGCCTGCCACTGCTTCATTTAACCTCATGTTTGCCTGATGAAAAAGGAATTTATCAACATCCACTATCCTGTAGCCAGACAACTCTATTGCTCCCCCAACTAACCGCGGCGCGTTTCTGAGTACAAACGCAGCAGTCTCTCTTCCTTGCATGAATAACTTATAACCACCTTCTCCATGAGATACCCTTAAAGCGTTTGCATTTGGAACCATGCAACCTTTGTAGCTTAATATTCCACATTCATAAGACGCCTCAACTATCCATGCCCCGACACCATCTCCGAATGACATCGAACCCCGGCTGAGCGGATCTATAAATTCAGATAATCTTGAACCACCAACAAAGAGCCCTCTCTCAGCTTCTCCCCTTTCTATACATTGTCTTATATAATTCAATCCCACCAGGGCCCCGCTGCAACCAATTGGACCTTCCAACATATCAACATCCCCCAATTCTATATCTGTTTCAGAACCAAGATACTCTAGAACTGTGCCTACCATTGAAAACGCATTGCTATTGGCCGGTGTTGCCCTCCCGCAAACAACCAGGTCTATTTTTTCAGGCAGATGTCCTCTCCTTTTTTTATAATCATCAACTGCATTTATAGAGGCTCTGCATGCCATGCTTCCAAAAGCTTCCTCTGGTGATGCGTATCTCCTTGCCTTTATCCCAGAAACATTTTCAATATAACCTGGTTCTAAACCCAATCTAGTTTCCCACTCTTCATTCCCAATAACAGCTTTTGGTAAATCCGAACCAGAAGAAACTATCCTAGCATATCTTCTATCTGCTACCATCCATATTTTTGCCAAAAAGATATATAAATGCCATTCTGGTTTATAATTGTAGTAATTAGACAAAGCTGATATAACCATCTATCCCATTTTCCTTCAACCCCTTCAGCATCCTTTCCCTTCTCAGTGTTTCTGTGGGCCTCACTGTATCAACTCTTGTCCTGCCATTCCATTTCCACTCAACTATATCCCCATGAACTTGGTAATATTGGCCACCAACACAATTCCCCAAATCCAAAACAAGCATTATCTTGACCCAACCGCCAGCATCATAGGTTATCCTTCTTTCTGGTATTAGTGGATTGTCTAGAGGTTGGTAATCTCTCAAAACCATAGTTTAAAGATGTTGGTAAATTATTTAAGGCTTATTTTTCTTGCTCAACCACATGTTCCTTAAAAAGTCTATTCTGGAAATGATTTCTATAAACAGAATTGTGATCAGTATCCCTGTTATTGCGCCGCCAAAAACATCCAGATAAGTATGCACTCCAAGCATCACCCTGGATATTCCAACCAAAACTGGGAATACAAAAATCCAGAGCCACAAGTAGGATTTTGCATTGTCTTTTTTCCTGTAGCTTTGCCTGATTATGTAAAATATCCCCACAAACACTGCAAAGGATATCACTGTGTGGCTGGAGGGGAAGGAAAGGGTTCCTATACCAGTGCAATAGGCGTTTAGAGCTTCTGTGCAAAGCCGCGATATTTGGAAAATATGCTTTAACAGCTCTGAAAAACCAAAGGCTGCGCCCATTCCAAACCCAGAGAACAAAATGAACTTATTCACCCATTTAAAGTGTGGGGCTTTTCTGTATTTGGAGTACAATCTTGCGATAAAAAATATCACAGCTAGGGAAAACCAAAGCCGTGGGTCTCCCAAAAAGGTCACATAATACCAGGGGTTTGTGTCAATTGGCATATAGAATTAATATATTACCCAATTGTCTAGATATATGTTATGGTCAAACTAAGGATCGAATATGACAAGAATGGTTGCATCGGTGCAGCTTCTTGTGTGGCTGTGGATCCGTTGAGGTACAAACTGGATAGCACGGGGAAAGCTGATTTGTTAGGCTCTCATGTTGACGGGAATTTGCAGATCCTGGAATTGGAGACAGATGATCCCACAATTGTTGTGGAGGCTGCAAGAGCCTGCCCTGTTTTAATAATCAAGGTCATTAACAAGGACACTGAAGAGGTGCTGGCGCCTTGAATGGTTTATAATTGGACTGTAGCCTCGACTTTTTCGCCTTTAATAAAAGTGGTTGATGTTACCTTTGCTTTTTTGCGGCTTATCTTTACATCAAAGCCCCTATAATCTTTCATTCCATCCTTTCCTAAATTCCGTAAAGCGCTTACAAGGACTTCTGCAACATCTTGAAAATCAACATTTTTTACACCAGCTCTTCGCAAAGCCAAAAGCCTTTTCACAAAATCAAAATCGGCTGGCTGCACACCCAATTCAGAGCAAACTCTGGCATATCGTTCTATATCATGTCTTGCATTATCCATTTCCTCCCTGAAACGCGATGTTTCCCTGTGTGACACCGGAGATCTTATTTGTTGAATACCAGACAATAAGTTGTTTAAACTATCTCTCTCATATTGTGTTCTCAATGTTTCTAGACCGCCTCTTCTTGCTTCAGCCAGGAATTTTTCTGCCTTCGTTGAACCCATCCCTTCCCTTATAATATATTCTGCCGTTTCCCTTTCCGACAAGGTTTGAACGTTTGGATCCAGCTTCCATAATTGGAAGTCTTCCAGAACCTCTTTCTTTGCCTGACCCAATGTCCATTTCTTTTCTGGTAAATACTTTCCTTTTTCCCTTTTTTTCTTAAGTTTCTCAGCTCTTGGTGTCCAAACAACAGGAAATCGCCTGCTTGTGTAAAACCTTCTGGCATCACTGGCAACTTCCTCCTGCACCATGTCCATATATCTTGGGTTTCTAAAGGATGACCAGAACGCATAACCACCATCCCCAGTCCTTTCAAGAACACCTTTTGGGTAAAATAAGGTTACGCGACCCCCAAAAGCTTCTTCATCAGGAAAGTCTTCTACGGTAGATACACCTACAATAAACCCATTACCATCAAGTTGCCTGACAAGTTGTCCATATCTCCTATCTGCTGGAACATGGCTCATAGAATTGAGTTGGATGTAAGTTATTTAAGCGTTGAATTATTGAAGGCCTACAAACTATAACAAGCTAAGAGGCGTCTGGCTTTTGATGTATCTGCTCCTCTTTGATCTGCCTGATCTAATAACCCACTTGCCCTCTCTAAATATCTTCTTTCTCCCCTTGAACCATACAACCGCATAGAAAGTATTGCATTACTAACAGCCAATTCTCCTGCAAGTCTGCTCAAAGCATGGTCAAGGGAGTCCATTACACTCAAGTGTTTCATATTACATATAGTGTGCAGATAAGCTTATAAAATTTAGCAGGAATAAATAAGATGGGTTCTGGAAGCAATGGGGTTTACAACAAGCTAGCTGGCGAGTTTCATGGATTGATGAGTGATCCATTTAGTTTGACGGGCAATGAGGATTTTAGCTTGGCCGGGGAGTTGCCTGATGTTAGTTTTGATGGTGTAGAAAATCGTGCTCAGGGCCTCAAATCTTTTTCTAGTAGGTTGGGTGGGGTCCTGCAGGATTCTCAAACTGCTAATTTACCTTTTGACCAGAGGTTGGATTTGGAACTTGCAAGAGATTGGTCAGAGGCTGTTTATTTGGAAGATATGGCTACAGTTGATGGTTCACCTCAACACGCTGTAAAACCCGATGCTATTCAGGGTTTTGTAGATCAAATATCAGTTGTTCTTGATAGGGACCCTAGAAGTAAAGATGTGGTTATTGGGGATTTAATTTCTCGGTTAAGAGGGTTAGGAAATTATCTGGATGCTGGATTAGAGAGGCTTGATAGGCCAGTAGATGTTTGGACTAGATTGGAAATCGATGCCGGAAAAGGATTTGTAGAGGCAGCTGATGGGATAAGGAAATATGCAGATGAATTAGGATACCAAAATATGTCCAGGCTCAATACAGCTTTAACGTGGGCTGAATTCAATGTTGCGAGATATCTGGCTAGGCTACAAGCCATGCCAACCAGAACAGAGTTGAGTATAGGACCAGAGGCCACAGAACAATTGTTTAGAAGCAAGGGGATATTGTTGGACCTCAGAAAAATCCACTCAATGGCAATGGATCACCTTGCCGGACTAAATGAAGAGATTGCACCTCTGAGGGCTAAGTTGGTAGAGAAGTATGGTTTGGATGTTAATATGACTGTCCAACAGGTTGCTGATTTTTTAAAAACAAAATACCAAAGCCCCAAAGGCAGGACAGTTGAATTCGCCAGAGAAATTTGTAGACGTGCAGAGGAATTTGCATATGGGAGTGGGCTGATCGAGAAGATGAATAATTCTTCTGTAGAAGTTAGAAGAACACCATCTTATTTAGAACCCGGTGTCCCTATAGCTGCTGTTTGTACTCCAGGGGCATTTTGTACAGGTGTGAGAAAAAGCGTCTTCTTCATAACCGAGTTTGACGGGGTGGAATGGGATTTGAATCAATTGAATCTTTCTTCAACAGGGCCGCATGAACTGATTCCAGGGCATGCTTATCAGCTTACCAGAGCAACCGAGCATCCTTCATTGGTTAGGGCTTGGGTACATCCAATGGATCTTGCTGAAGGATGGACAACAAGGGTTGCTGAGCAGGAAATGATTGCAAAGGGGTTTAGAGGAAATCCAGAGCTGATTATGGAAGAAAGATATGAAGCTCTAACAGATGAGAGAAGATTACCCTCTAGAGTTTGTTTTGTGTCAGCCATGCATACTGGTGACAGGTCTTACTTCAATAACAGTTTTGGAATTTCTGTGACGAGTCCAGACCTTTTAGACGCTGCAACAGAACTATACAAAGGCATGACAGGATTTAGTGACAAAAGAGCTAGAAGAGATGTCGAGCTGTTTTCTTCTCTTGGAACGTATGGAGCTCTTTACCTTGTCGGAAATGTTTTGTTTAGGCAGATGGAGGACAGGGCAAAACAAAGACAAGGCGCCAGCTTTAAACTTCCAGATTTCTGGGAAGCAATTCTACAGGAAGGCAATATGCCGCTATCCTATGTTGAAAGGGCGCTACAGTACAAAGGCGTGTTGTAGGTTTATAGTCTTCTACTTCTAACTATTTACATGCAATCTGAACTCGTTGATATTGTGGATAAGAGTGATAAAGTGTTGAAGACTGCTTTTAGGGGAGAGCTAAAGGACTCGGACATTGTAAGGGTTACAAATGTTTTTATTCTAAACAAGAAAGGGGGGATACTTCTGCAATTGCGCTCAGCTAAAAGCCACCACTATCCGCTATACTGGGACTCTGCGGGAGGCCACGTAACTTCTGGGGAAGATTATACAAAATCAGCGGAAAGGGAATTGTTTGAAGAGGTTGGGATCAAAACAGATTTGATTTTCCTTGGCAAACACTACATAAAACTACCTGATGGGCGCAAGCACATTGGCGCATACTTCAAGGGCAACTTTGATGGCCAAACAAAAATTGACCCAAATGAAGTGGAAAGTGTACAGTTTTTCTCGTTGGAAGAGGTTAGAAAGATGATTAGCAGAGGGAAAGTGCACCCAGAATGCGTTTTTGGTTTGAAGAAATATTTTTTGTGATTTAATCGCTTATTGCAATGACCTCAAAGCAGGCTCCCTAAACTTCTGGTTGCGAAACATTCTCATCAAAAAGTCTGTCCAACATTCTTGAAAAAACATTTTTTCCTGGAGGCAAATGATCGGCACACATTATTATATTGGAAACACCAAACAACCCCAGACCTACTTCAAGTCCAAAAACTTGATTGGCTTCTATTGCATCATATTCTGTATGCCGATATGTTATGACAATAAGGGGCTCCGCCCCTTATGATCCCCGCTATTCATTGGTTCGGCTCGCTTCCTCTCCGAGTTCTTGTTTTTAAATTTGATGAACTCGGAGTATCCCCGCTCGCCTTTTGGTTAATTGGTGAATGTTAAAAGA
>DATDTO010000055.1:0-2163 GCA_035290825.1 archaeon | reverse complement strand
ATTTTCCCCAAGAATTTTGCCAAGCACAGAACCAGGGTTAGCCTTTCCGCTATAGGAAATTGCATTGTGCAACACATAAGGCAAGAGCTTTTCTTTAAGTGGCATACATCTATTAATTACTCTATGTATTAGTAAATTTATGTCTTCTGTAATAGAGCTATCAAAGAGAAGTAGAATCAAGGTTTCCGGTGCCGGAGCATTGGACTTTTTGCAGAGCATGTGTACCAATGATGTCAAGGCTTTGGCTCAGGGGCGCGGTTTGCCGGCGGCATTTTTGGACAGGTTTGGAAAGGTCTTGGCTGTAAGCTCAATTTACAATTTAGGTGATTGGTTTTTGGTTGAATCAGATTTGCTTGCTCATGCTAAATTGCTTGCATACCTAACCGAAAACGCCAAGCTTGCGAACTGTGAGATTGCTGACCTTCGGGACGAGTACAAGATGTTCTCTGTGACCGGTTTTGGTGAAAGCTTCATGGACTTAAAGTTGGAAAAAAACCAGATAATACAAAAACAGCTCGGTCCCGGAATTGCATTGATAACTAAAAATTGTTTTCTAAACAGATTGGATTTTTTTATACCGGTTGAATCTTCTGATGGTTTTCCAGAGTTCTTGTACAGGAAAGAGGGGGCTGAACAGGTTTCTGCAGAAGAGTATGAAAGCTTTAGAGTAGATCAAGGGGTTCCAGAGTTTGGCAAGGATTTCGATGAGGGTTATATGGTCTTGGAGCTTGGATTGGATAATTTAATCAGTTACACAAAGGGATGTTACACAGGACAGGAAGTTGTTGTAAGGATGAAGGCTTATCAAGGCCAGCTTGCTAGAAAAATAGTTAGGATAAAAGTTGATTCGACTGTAAACAGAAAAGACAAACTGTTTAAAGAGCAACAAGAAGTTGGTATTATAACGAGTATTGGAAAATTGGGGGTGGCAACTGTGAAAAAAGGGTTTTTTGATTCTGGAAATAAACTACAAAACAGCTCAGGGATTGGGGTGGTGATTTTATGACGGGTGTTCAGGACAATAACGGCGAATTGTTCGAAAAATTAAGGGGATATGTTGACAAGGAGGTCTCAATATTAGCTGGGACAAAAAATTTTGGTCTGGCTGTAAGTGGATATGTCAGGGTAGTTTGATGGAAGATTTTATGTTGATAAGAAGATTGATGGTCTCGAGGAAAGGCATAGGATGGATATCACAGATCATATAAGAAGGTGTGATCGCTTGGATATCAAACCATTAGAAGGCTCGCAGCAGCCCCCTGCGACCCTTTAGGCCCATAACAAGTATTCATTTTCTATACATGGAAAGAGTTTATAAAACTAAGTTTATATAGCTAACCCAAGCCCATATCCCAAAACATAACCGATCAAGGCAGCCGCCAAACCAATAACAGCAATTTCTGCGCCAGATTTCAGCCAGTTCCCAACAGTAACCTTTGCTTTTGCAGCTCCGAGGGCGAATAAAACAGCCACCGACAGAACCAAAGCCGGTATCACGCCTGCAATTGGTTAGAGGAAGAAAAATGGCAATAGAGGAAACAGAGATCCCACAAAAGCTGAAAGGCCCACAACAACAGCCGATTTCCCAGGCTTTTTATGGTCTTTAGAGAGTCCAAGCTCTTCTGACATCATTGTTTCTAACCAAAGCTTTTTACTTGAGGTTATCTTTTTAACTATATTGGCAAGCTGCCTTCCACTAAAACCTTTCGCAAAATAAATATCCCTTATCTCCTTTCTTTCAATATCTGGGATGTCACTTATTTCCCTTTTCTCTGTTTCCAATTGTCTGTTATAGTAATCCCTTTCTGCTTTGGTTGATGTATAAGCAACAGCGGCCATGGAAACAGATTCAGCAAAGGTGGCGGCCAAGCCGGCAATTATTATTGTTTTTGTGTCAACTGTGGCTGCAGCAATAGCCAAAACAACACCTAGAACATTAACTAAACCATCCTGCCATCCAAGAATTATGTCCCTCATCTCAGAGCCGACATTATTAGCTTTGTGATTGTGCTCTGCAGCACGCTTTTTCGCCATACTATTATTTGGGATAATGTGTATATAATAAATTACAAATATGGCCCTATATCCTTCCAAACATGATTTCGGTATCGAGGGCTGCGAACAGCTGATTTTTAGTCCCGCTATTTTCTATTGCCTCATCAA
>DATDTO010000054.1:0-2969 GCA_035290825.1 archaeon | reverse complement strand
TGAATACTCTGCTGATGATTCAAACTGGAAACCGATAAAAGGCTTTAGAAGGGGGTTAAGGGGTGATGCTGAGGTTTTGTGGGACACAACAACTGTGGACAACGGTGATTATAAATTGAGATTGAAAATAAATTACAAAGACGGGACAAGCTTGGCAAGCGACATCCAACCTGTGGCAATAGACAACTCTATTGGCGTCAGCTCTTCATCCTTTTCCACCTTTGAGCAGACAGAAAACAAAATCAAGGATGGTGCCGTTGTCAGAACAAACAACCCACATATAATAATTGACCTCGCTTACAAGAATTCGCTCGACCAGTTTCTCGGACAAGGCAACAGCCTCGACCTTTTTGTGAACGGTAACAAGGCCTTTAGCTGGACATCCAGCAACATGAACATGTACTCTGCGTGGCGAGACCAGAAACAGGGAGATCTATACACAGCCAAAATATCAAACAACTTTGACCTACAACAAGGCTGCAATAACTTGGTTTTAGCAAACAACAATGGTAAAAAGTTTGCCAACATAAATATCAAGTTTTTGGCTGAAGGACAAGCAGATGACGGTAAGCCCTGCAGAACAACATGCGGTTGCAAATCAATGCAAGTAAGGACAGAAGGCGAGTCTGCACAGTATGATGGTTATGTCAAACAGAACGGTGAGATCAGGCCTGGAAAACTTAAACTCGGCTCCTTGAAAGAAGAGACCGAAACCAATATAAAGGTCGGGTTCTCACTTGAAGTGGTTGCTGAAATTGAGGGTGATCCAGATGTGTGCACAGAAGGCCAGAAAGTAAAATCAACAATAGAGCACATTCTTCCAAACGGCAGGAATGAAACTGTCCACTTCAACGGTCACATACCAGGGTTCGAGCCAGGGATGAGGGAAAACCCAACTGCGCCTGACGGCAGATACCCGTTCGGTGGCGAGCAATATGGCGATGATGATTTCAATGAACCTAACAGCATAAAGCTGCATACAGACAAAACAATATCATGGTCAGATTGGCCAAGATCCAACATACCAAAATCAACACTCGGCAGCTACAAAAGGGACGACGCATTTATTGCAGAAGTGTCTGGAGAAACCGGATCCTGTAGGTGCGAATTCAAACATAAAATACTTGTACAAAAAGCAGGTGATGGGTTCAATGTTGAGAACAATTTATATGACATTAATTGTGGGTAGATTATATCTTCTTGATCTGCTCCTCTAATTCCTTTTTCATCTTCTCTCCATCATCCCTTTCAGAGTAAGCATCAATCCTTGACGCTAGGCTCAATTTTGCTGCAATCAGCCTTGCAACTTTGCCTTTGTTCTCTTGCTTTGCTTGTTGTATTGCTGGGTGCGCGAACAGGACTCCGTATTTTGGGGCTTTCCCCTGGCCTTTTAAATGCCTAAACAAGGATTTCTCCGCGCCCAATAGTTGTATTGTTGATGATGGCATCCTTGCGATTTTGTCTAGCCCACCGGCAAGCTGTAAAATTCTCGAAGCAAGCAAAGGCCCTGCAATAGCAGACAAGTTTGGTATGGTCTCCTTTGATATTTTCTCCAAGTATTTTGCAAGGCTCTCCCTTAGTTTGTAGGAATTGGAAATGTTTGTTGCCAATTCTTGAACAGCCTGTACATCATCTTTCTCAAAATCCATTCCAGAAAATGTTTTCGCCTTTATTTTCTCATCCTTAACATCGTCCCTATGGCCATATTTTGAAATCAACTCAGCAAACTTTTCATTCGCCTGGATTGAGCGCACGATCTCCGGCGAGTGGAACCCATACCACTCCTTCAACCTCTCTGTAAACGTGTTTGTTGTCCTGTCCAGCTCATCAATCACACCGATCACGCTCATTATAATCCTGTCCTTCTTGGGTTTCTGGAGCTGCAACTTGTTTATCTCTATATTCACCTTGCTCAAAAATTGGTTCAGCTCCTGTTGGTTTTGCGCAAAACCAAGATCAAGCGCAAGCTTCCTAAATTGGGTATCCAAGAACTTTGTCCCTTGGTGACCCTTTTCCTGTAGGCAAACAATACCCTCTATACCGGTCAGTTTTTCCAAAACAACTTCTTTATATCCAGAGTTCTTCAGATCCTCTATAACCTGCTTTTCTTCTGTCAACAAGTCAGCCTGCTTGATTTTTTTGGCAGCTTCAACAGGGTTGTTCTGGAAAAGTTTATAGGTAAGTGTATTGTTGTCCTTGTCAAATGCAAATACGCCAATAAAATTGGTTGCTAGATACGCTTTCATAAGATACCTATTGATTTGATAGATAGGAATTTAAATAGCCTATCATCTCTAAGGCTTTCTTTGGGTTGCCCCTCCCTATTGGATAATAACAAGGGAAAACTTTGTATTTCTTTCCGCCTACTTTAGCTTCGCTAAATTGCGGTTTTCTTGACCTAACAGTTTCCTTGTAAAGGTCCGATATTTTAACATCGCGTTTCAGCAAAGCTTTTGTAGGAAGCAATCCAAAGGCGACTATTACCTTCGGGTTAACCAACCCAACCTCCTTCTCAAACAGGTGTGATTGTGATTTTATTTTCGAGACCGTCGGCAGTGCCGCATCCTGGCCAGTGCATTTAACAATGTTTGTTATGTATAGCTTCCTTGTTTTCAGATAGTCCAAAACCTTTTCCGCAAACCCATAAGACCAAGCGTTTTTGTTTTGGTTTATCTCGCCAAGAAGATCCTTATCAATCCAACCAACCTTTTCAAAAATATCCCATGGCCTCCTTCTCCCGATAAATGGGAACCTGAGGCCTTTCCAATCCCTGTGCGAACTGATATTCCTGGATGTGGGATTTATAAAAACTATCATTAGGTCTGGGTTTTTTGTTTCCCCTGCACCCAGGATGTGTTGCAGCTGGTTGCTTTCGCTTTTACAAAAAGAGCAGTTGTCTATCTCTTTCCAAACATCCTCAAGCGTATACATAAGGGAAAATGCGGGAGGCAGGATTCCTGAACCGCGGG
>DATDTO010000053.1:0-2058 GCA_035290825.1 archaeon | reverse complement strand
ACATAAGGTTGGTTGTGGATGGGGATTATATTTTACAGCTGAAAACTGGGGGCGAATGGGTCCCTGTAGATGGCGTGGCTTCTGGCGGCGAGCGAAACCTTGCATGTCTAGCTTTGAGGGTGGCGTTTTCGCTTGCATTTATCCCGAACCTGAAATGGCTGATATTGGATGAGCCAACCCACAATCTGGATGCGAACGCGATCAGGAATTTTTCAGAGGTTTTGAGGGGCAGCATTGGAAGTTTTGTGAAGCAGATTTTTTTGATCACACATGAACCAAGGATAGCAGAGGACATTGACGGGTTTGTTTACAGGCTAGAAAGGGATAAAGCTGCCAATGGGGTCACGCAGGTAGTTGGTGGTTAACTCTTTGAATTAGCGTGGGCTTCAAAAATCTTCTTTCTATCTTCTTCAGAAAATCCAGAAACAAAGATGTCGATTATTTCCCATATATAAGGTTCTCTGACACCGCCAAGGGCTTGTATCCTTTTATATTCTAAACTCTCTGGATCACCAAAAGTATGCATATTTTCTCCGAATGTAACTCCAACTAAGCATTTATCCACTCTCCTATCAAGCAGCTTTAGTGTCTGATCGCCCTCAGTTTTTGGCCTCAAAAGTTCTGAAGGTGGTTGGAGATCAATATCTTCACTAGAAATGCCGATTGATATTGGCGTCTCAAAAACTATAAATCTGTTTTGGCTGTTCTTGATACTGTTATAAATAACTGAGACTCTTTGTTGACTGGCAGCAAACCTGACGTATCTTGCTTCTGCAAGCCTGTCGCTTCTCAGCCCTCTTGCTTCTGCATAATTTAAGTAGCATCTTAAGGGGTCAAATATGTCCGGCATAATTTTCTAGGTCCATTGATAATAGTATTTTTAGTTATATTAATAAGATGTTTGTGATCAGTTTCTGTCTGCTTCCGGAAACTTCCCTTGTTGCGTTGTTAATCCTTTTAAATACAGAAGGGAAGTATTTTATATGGGGAAGTACTTTTTTGATATCGTTGTAAATAAGGAGAGGCTTAGCACAGGGGAACCTGTTTTTGTGGCCCATTGCACAACTCTTGGTATTGTTAGCCAAGGAACCGATGTAGACAATGCAATGAAAAATATAAAAGAGGCTGTCAAACTCTATCTGGAAGAATTTCCAGAAAGGCTAAAGGAGTTGGGAGTTGACCAATGTCCGCCAACATTTTCTTTTATTGAAGTCACATCAGAGAAACAGAAAATTTCTATTTCTAATTGAATATGCCTAAACTCCCTGTTTTGTCTGGATATGATGTTGTTAAAACATTGATTGAAATGGGTTATTCGCATGTTAGGACTTCTGGAGACCATGCAATCTTGAAAAAGGAGGCTGGCTCAGGCAAGTCTGTAATTCCAGTCCCTTTACACAGGGAATTGGCTATAGGCACACTCAAAAGCATAATAAGGCAGACTGGATTGGCAACAGAGGATTTTTTAAAGTACGTCGATTAAAAAGTTATTTTTATACCAAGAAATTACTCAGTAATATATGAAAATCCTATTTGGGCCGATATACATTATAATTGTTATTGGTTTAGCCTTACACTTTTACCTTGGCGCATTTTCTGCTGGGCTTGTGGTTTGGGCTGCGGTTTATTTGATTTTCAAGGGTACCCTGTTTTCTATAATAAAGCAGCGTCTCATAAGCCTACTTGATATGTTTTGCGGGGTTTACTTCCTGGTTGTTATACTTCATTTAGTTCCGAACACGCTGATCACACTGTTGCCGATAATTTACCTCGCAGAGAAGGGGATTTCTTATACTTGGGTTGGATTAAGGGCCTAGTCGCTCATCTTTTCTAGGTTAGGTTCGTTTCTAGTTTGTTATGCTTAATCGACGGCTACGGCTCTTCTGTGTTTTGGTGTATTTAAAACTTTGGATTAACTTTAGTTTATGAAAAGAGCAGGACTTGATTATAGATTTGACGACGAAGCAGACATGAATAAATTTTTAGATTTTATGCGAGACCGTGAAGGGTTCTCAGTTGTAAAAGACAGGGACGGCAGGGATAGAGATAGGGATATCT
>DATDTO010000052.1:0-2369 GCA_035290825.1 archaeon | reverse complement strand
CTTTATCCTGACAAACATTTTTGGTCAGGATACGAACATCACCAATCTGTTGGCGTTGAGATGCAGGCTGCAAAAACTTACATCAAGAACCAACAGAAACACCACAACGTCAAGGTCGTCGACGATGTCCAAAAAACACTTTTAACATTCACCAATTAAACAAAAGGCGAGCGGGGATACTTCGAGTTCATCAAATTTCAAATCAAGAACTCGAAGAGGAAGCGAGCCGAACCAATGAACAGCGGGGATCATAAGGGGCGGAGCCCCTTATTGTCATTATCTATATAGTAAATAATAATTAGCCCTGGCCAGCCGCCAGAAGTTATATAAAGGGGCAACTCTACAGGTCTAATTAGGGTGGCATGAACAGAAAAACAGGTTTGTTAATTAGTATATTTATTGCATTAGCTTTAGGTTTATCCACATCTGCATTTGCTTTTAGTGGAACTGGTTATTCGATAATTTATGTTCAATCATGCTCGTCCACTGATCCATCTTCTTGTACAAGCGATGCAACATGCCAAACAGCTGGCAATTATTGGTGCGGCGGTTCTGGTGGTAGTGGGCCATGTGTATCAACATCCGCTATGACTTCTTGTCCTGGTGCCTCACCTTCTCCTAGACCATCTTATTCTTGCCCATCACCTTCATCCTTTGCATGTCCACCGGACACCACGTCTAAACTTATAACACCAACATCTGCTGGTTGCCCTTACTATGTTTGCGAAGCCCCTTCGACTTCTCCAACACCAACTTCAGTAGGTTCTTGTACTACAAGCGCGCCTGGTTATTGCACTTCTCAACCAACATGCGAAACTGTAGGAAATTATTGGTGTAAATCTTCGGTTGGCGGAGAATATTGTGTTCAATCATCAAGCAAAACATCTTGCCCTGGTTACACAGCTTCTCCATCACCTTTTTACGAACCATGTAATAAAGGTGGCCCGATATCATCAAAATGCACTTGTGGTCCGTCTGGCACGCTTTACACGTATGGTTACTGTTGTGGTGACGTATCTTCAGTAGGCACTTGGTATGCCGGTTCATGTGAGACTTCTACACCTTCCCCAACATTTTCTTGCACCCCATCAACACCACAACATTGTTCAACAATACAAGCATGTCAAGGTATAGGCGGTAAATGGAATACTGCTACAAATCAGTGTGAAGGTTCAACAAGCGGCTCATGTTCTTCAAATACGCCTGGTTATTGTATAACTCAACCAACTTGTGAAAGCGCAGGGAACTATTGGTGTAAAACCATATATGGCAATCCATATTGCATACAACTATCAACTAAATCAGCTTGTCCAGAATCTTCGGTTTCACCATCACCAATCCCATCAACAGGTCCTTGTGTAGCCTCAACGCCTTGGTATTGTGTGACTGAACCAACGTGTACAGGTGTAGGCGGATATTGGAACAGAAATACAGGTTACTGTGAAGCCAAATACCAATCTCCTTATCCAAGTCCAACTTATTCACCAAAACCCGAAGTTTGCTCAAAGGAGCAGTTTTGGATCTGTAAAACAGAGTCTGATTGTAAGGCTATAGGGGCTTTCTGGAATCAGGGATATTGTTCTGATAGACCACCTGCATGTAGTGCAAAAGAACCTTGGAGTTGTTATGATGGCGCTTCTTGTAAAGGAGCAGGAGCGAATTGGTGTGAATATGCGCCAGGCAAAGGAACCAACTTTTGTAGCCAATATGAGTGTCCAGGCCAGAAATGTTCTGTTAAAGAACCATGGAATTGTTATGATGACTCTTCTTGTAAAGCTGCCGGAGCAAACTGGTGTAAAAACCAGTATGGTGGAACTGATTGGTGCCAATCTTATAGCTGCCCGATAATAGTACCAACTCCAAAAATCTGCCCAGCGATTTATTCCCCACCAAAAATATGCGGCCCGGGTGAAGAATATGTGCCAACCTTTGACAATAACGGTTGCTCAACTGGCGGTAATTGTATAAAAAGAGATACATGTCCTTATGAGTGGAAGCCTGTCTGCGGCGTTGATGGCAAAACATACCAAAATTCCTGTAAAGCAAAGACAGTGGGTGTTGGAATCGATCATGATGGTGAGTGTGGTTACAAACTCAAATGTGATGACAGTTTTGTAGAAGAGCATGCCACAAAATGCACAAAATATGGTGGGACACCAGAAAAGTACACGAGACCAGACGGTTGTACAGATATTTGGTGTAAAAACGCAAAACCTCAGCCTACTCCTACAATAGACCCAAGATGTAAAGTTGTTGAGGACACATTGACAGGTGTTAAAAGGTTTGATTGTGGCGGTAGAGTCCAAGAGTGTAAGACGCTTTCAGAAAGCGAAAGGACATATCTAAAAGATAAATGTTATGCAAACGGC
>DATDTO010000051.1:0-8991 GCA_035290825.1 archaeon | reverse complement strand
CATTTCCTCTCCCTTTCAACTGGTTTAGCAAAAAATCCAGTTTTATTACAGAATCTTTTTCCGCATCCCCGGGATTTTGCCCCACCAAATAAACAAGTGTAGATTCAAGTGACGGGTCTTCGGACAGTATCCTGCGCGCTTGTATTTCTAACCCATATTCAGAGCACATGCCTAATAGGATATCATGGCCTTCGTCGTCATCTTCTGGCTCTTCTCCATAAAATTCTCTGTCCTTTGCCCCTCTAAGGCGCCTTATAGCCTCGCAGTCAATTTGCCCACCTTTGTAGCTTCGTATTGCTTCAGCGTTCTTTTCATCATATGGTATTAATGTTTGATCGCCCTCTGTTAATGTTCTTAAGGCCCCTGTCGCCATTAAGGTTTCTACATCCCTTTTTGGGATTCCATATATATCTGAGAACTTTTCAGGGGAAAACGGACCGGTTGATTTCGGCCTGCCCCTACCTTTTGCAGAAACATTATCTTCTGCCCATTCTGGAAAACCTGACAGGTCTGACTGTTTTACCAGGTCGAAGCCGTCGGTGCCTTTTGGAAGGGTTTTTGTGTCTATTCCAACCTCTTGTATATACCTATTAAGATAGTGTTTTGTTGTTCCCAAATCTGCTGCAGCGTCCCTTATAGACCGATATCCCTGATCCAACAGATCGCGTGGAATAATTACTTTTGCCATAGCAGATTATATCACAGAAAAGAATAAAAGCCTTTCAGTACCTCAGAGTTTATAAATCTATCGCTCAAGATCTTTAAGTAAGCGTTGTATTTTCTTTTTTGTCTGATTTCTAAATTTCCTACGCTCTTTATAGGACATGTATTGTGTGTCTTTTGATATCCAAGTCTCGACATTATTTGATTTTAATAAAAAATCTGGCCAGGTGCGCCTGTCGCAAAAAACTATTATCTTGCCTAAGTGATCAGTCATTTGTTTGTTTAGTTTCTTAACTTTTTTCTTGGAGATGTCTATGCCAATTTCTTTTAATACTTTGACATTTTTTATGCTTACACTCTTCACTAATTTGCCCTTGTTTTTGGCTATAGTGCCAGCACTAATGGCACGATGTTTTTTTGTTAAACTGTTGAATATACCTTCCGCCAACTGGCTTCTGCCGACGTTTCCTTTACAAACAAATAGAACTTTCATTTCATCTCTTCTTTTATTAATTCTGCGATTTTCTTGCCGTCGGCGCGCCCTTTGACAACTTTCATCACTTCGCCCATCAGGATAGAAATTGGGTTGTGTTTGGTCAGGGCGTCTTTGTTTTTGGAGATGACTTCTTTTACTATTTTTCTCAACTCGGATTCGTAAAGGCCTTTTTCTATCTCTATTTTCCCGGACTTTGAGGCACTTTCAAGAGCGTTATATAGAGCCTCCTTGGATATGTTTTTTGGGGACTTTTTGAAGACTTCTAGAAGCAGTTCCCCAGGCACGCCAAGGTTTTTTGCGTCTGACAAAGACCGCAAAACCAAGTTTTTGTCAAAGCCTAAATTTACTAAACTTTCAAACAAATCTGTTTGGTCCGACTTCAACAGATTTTTTACTGTGTCTTCCGGCAGGCTGTATGATTTTACAAGCCTGGAGATTTTATTTTCCCAAAGTTCTGGTGGATTGGATTTCATAAGTTCGAGAATTTTTCTCTCCACCTTTATTGGCTGGCAATCTGTTTCCGGGTACAGCCTTGCAGCGCCTGGAAGAGGCCGCATGAAGGTTGTTGTGCCGTCTGCGTTCACTTTCCTCACTTCTCGTGGAATTTCTTTGGCTGATAAGTTTAGCCTTTGTGAAGCTGCCTCTATTGATTTCGGCGCGAGGTTTTTCGTGTAGGCAGTTATTACAAAGGTGTCATCTTTTTTGCAACCAAGAACTTTTTTTATTGATTCAACTTCTTGTTGGGTTATCCCGTAATTTGGCAGCTCGTCCGAATGGATTATACCTGCACCTGTGCAAGACTTTACAAATTCAGAGACTTCAGTACCTAGCCTTCTGTTTGGTAGAAGCTCTTTTCCTAACAGACCTGCAAAACCAGAGGCTTTGATACCATATACAACCCCACCAGTTGACAAGCTCTTTTTGATTAGGTTGGATTGAGTGTTAGAGAAAATGGATGTTAAGTCTGTCGGTTTTCCAAAGCTGATTTTTTTATCGGACAAAATTGTTTTTATTTCCAGAAGCTTTTGCTGCCGCTGGATTTCTTTTTCTATTACACCAGGTATTGTGCTTAACTCCTGGAAGCCTTTTAACTCTTGTCGCGCCCCACCTTTTATGGAGACGTTTAGGTCCTGCCTTATTGTGCCAAGACCTTTTTTCACTGCGACAGTAGACTTTAGAATATTACCTATCTTTTCAGCAGTCTCCATTGCTTGTTCTGGTGTTTTGATGTCGGGCTCTGTGCCTATTTCTATCATTGGTATGCCCAGCCTGTCCAAACCATAGATTGTCCCGTTATCGTTTTTTTCCACAATCTGAGAACTATCTTCTTCTAAACTGAGATTGGAAATTCTAATCTTCCCTTGCGAAGTTTCAATAAAACCATTTACACCAATAATGGCGGTGCGCTGGAAGCCCGATGTGTTCGAGCCGTCAACAACCGTCTTTCTCATCACATGGATTTCGTCTGGGATTTCACAGTTTAGAAGTATGGCTACCTGCAAAGCGATTGAAAGGGCTTCTGAGTTCACTGTGTGCGGCGGCTCTTCGTCAGTACAAACCAAGCATGTCTCATCAGGGTATACCAAATACTCAAACTCTTTATCTTTGATGGTTTCGTGCACAGCTGCAACATCTGTATCCCCTGTTTCGCCAGACACAGCCCTCAATTTTCGCGTAATCTTAACTACAGATTTATCTTTGGAAAGTCTTGACAAACAGTTACAAAACAGCTTGTATTTAGTATCCAACTGCTGGTGAATTTCAAGGCCTGATTTCAAGCCGATTTCAGAATAGTCCATATTATATTTTACTGCGCGAATTTAAGAACTAGATTATAACTACCCGCGGTTCCTGTTCTTCCTCACTATGCCTCTGTGCCTTGCACAGGAAGGGCAGGCGTACATCTTGTTTGCTAAGAAGGATAAGCTGCTGCCAGATTCAGCAAGCTCTTTTCTTAAAGATGGGTCATTTATTCCAAAGCCTCTCACAACTGCAAAGGTCCTGAACTTTGGGACTATCCTGCTGCAAAAGTCACAGTTCACTGTTGTTTCATGACCTCTTCTCTTTGTATGACTCCATCCCCTTTTATAGAATTGTCTTTTCTTGTCGCCCATAACAATCTTTGTTAATATTATAACTAGGGGGTTAATAACCTTTTGTGGCATTTCACACACACGTTAGAATCCGCTGTTGATCCCTATCTCTTCTTCACTTTGATATTCATGTTCTTGTTTCTTTTTCCGGAAATGGTTAGGATTGCTATTGCAATCAAGGCTGCTACAACTATGACTATACCAGCAAGTGTTGAGCCGCCAATAACTAAACCGGTTGGACCGCCTATTTGTGGGCCTGAAGATTGTTGATCAGAGCCTTCTTTTAACTCTTCACCAGAGATTGCGAATACAGAGAAGCCTGGTGTTTCAGCTTCATAAACAAGTGTTATATTGTCTTCGCTCAGAAGTTTTGTGTTCAGCTTGTCCCATTTGCTTGTGAACCTGCTCAAGGCCACTTTGCTCTTGTCGATTTTATTTGCTCCGAGCCACGATTTCTCGATTTTGAATTTGATTGTGGCCTTGCCTATCTTGCCTTCAATGTTGTCGTGGATGATTTCAAGGTATTTGTATACAACCCCTGTAAGGTTTTCTATATTGACTGGTTTTGAAACAAGGGTTTTTACTTTTATGTTGGCGCCCTCTATCAGATCTTTCGCTGTGATCGAGATTTCCTGTATTGAGACATCTTTTTCAAATGTGATTGTTTGAGTCGCGTCCTTTTCTATCTTCTCTATTTTCTTTGACTCCTCAACTGGGACAGCCACAAAGACGCAGGACTGTGATTCTTCTGGCTTGCCTTCAACACCTGTACATGTCCCTTTGTTTAAACAGGACCTTGCCTGCTTGCTTTCTGAAGAACAGACTGACCAATCACCACATTCCCAGTTATAGGTACAGGCTGTGTTTATTGTTGGTGATGGCGATGTTGGATTGTTTGCGCTTGAGCCTGTGTTTGGGTTTGTGACTGCATTGATTGTCAAAGCTGCGGTTTTTTGGGTGTTGTTTAGGTCGCAATCGCCGTCAAAGGCGTCGACTACAGCCAATATTGTTGGTGAGCCTGCGCCAGATGATGTCCATGATGTTGAGACATTTCTACTTTCTAAATAAGCGAGGGTTGAGTTGCTGGTTGCCGTTACTAACCTACTGGAATCTGAAACAGTGTTTTTGTAGAATGTGACATTGAAACCAGTTGAATTTCTTTCGGCTATGTTTTTTACTTCTGCGCTAAAGGTTACTGCTCCGCCTTCTGTGACAGAGGCTGCGCTGAGTGAAAAGGAGTTTAGCAAAAGGTCTGAGCTGTTGGCTACATACTGGTCCAAGTTTTGGACATTGGTTCTTGAGTTTCCTGATGTGTCCTTGTACTTAATTAAAGTTGTCAGCTCGTATTGCCTGCATGCCAAAGGTGTGAGTGTAAAGGACTGGGATGCTGAAGTGCTGTTTGGAATTGGTGAGATTGACAAAGGTATTGAAGGTGTGATGTTGGATTCAAAAATGTCCAGTTCGATTGTGATGTTTGTTGCATTTTCATTTCCGGTGTTGTTTAGATTGACTGTATAAGTAAATGGTTTGTTTGCAGCCACTTCTGTTTTGTTGTCGGTTGTCAGGACAAGGTTTGGATCAGTTGCTTCTGTCACGTTTAGGGAAAGTGTTTTTTCACATGCAGAGCCTGTTGAATTTGCAACAGTTAGATTGAGAAGTTTTGAGCCTAAAATTGTGCTGTTTATTTTCCATGTGTAGGACGCAGATTCATTTACAGGTGATGTTAAGAAATCTAAAAATGATGTCCCGTTTTGGATAGTTAAGCTGTCTGTGTTTAGTGTGGAGTTAGTATAGCTTCCCCATGGGTTTGAAGGGCTGCCTGCTGTAGTTGATAATACAACATTAAAGAGGGAATATTGGTCTATGCTGGAAGCAGGTGTTGTTAATGTTAGGTCCGTGGAACACGGCAAGGCTTGGGCTTGCGGGGCTGATAAGAGTAAAAAAAGTGCCAGTACTGCCAACATCGGTGCGACTTTCCAACTCATATTATACTTAATAACTTTTTAGAATATAAAAATCAGTGCTTTAATCTGCTGTAGCTGTGCCAGCTGCAACCTGTCCGCCTCTTACTGTTCTGTATCCATATGCAGCTAAGGCTCCACCAAGAGCTAAAAGGCCTAAGATGCCCGCAACTGGTAACCATGGAAACCCATCATCATCTCTTGTCGGGTACCTAATAGGTTCTATCGGATCTGTGCCAACTAAAGGCACTCTCTTCAAATCGTCAAAGCTGGCTTGCCTAGCAGCCACTGCTTCCTGTTCTTTTCTGACTACAGCTTGACCATCTTCATAAACTTGCCTTTCAAAACCTACTCTTGCAATCTCGGCTGCTGACGTTGTTCTTGCAGCTTCGGCATTTAGTCTTGCTGTTTCCACTGCTCCAGCAGAGTTGATCTTTAAAGCATCAGCCATGCTTTCTGAAGTAGCTATGTCCCTTTCCCTAAGGCTGCGGTCTTCAGCTCTTTCAATGTATGCGCAGTCTGCAAGCAGTGGCGCTGATAATATTGCTAAAACCCTTAGAGGTTTGTATACAAAATTCTCCATGATCCTGCTATTATATTCAAGATTTCTTTTTGACATACTTAATCACTGTCGCCTCCTACTCTTTTAGCCACTACAGGCTCCTGTACTGGTTTGTCCCTCCCTGTTCTTGGATGATTGTGATCGTATACAGCTTTAAGCCCAGCAAGAATTACACTAACTATCACGCTGTCTCCTGCCCATCTCAAATAATCATTTTCATGTAAAGATTGTTCCATCCTTGTTCCGAACCAACTGTCTAGCTTTTTGGCTGCTCTTGGACTTGGGCTGTACCAAGGCGCTCGTTGGGTTTCGCCTGGTATGAAAGCCAATGGATCCTCTTTCTGCATTGATGCGCAACCGTTTAAAGCAAAAGCTCCATACAAAAACAGCGCAGCTATATGATTTTTTCTTGGTCTGCGTTCCCTAGAATTTACTGTTTCAAAATCTCCTCTGTCAACTTCCACGTATCTTCCTTCCATATCCATAATGACAATAAAGGGCCATTTTCTTTTTGTTCTTTGCCCATTAATTTAGTTTTAGACTACCTAAACAACCAAGGGTAGCTGAAATTGCAAGTTGTCTAAATCTAGCACAATACAAATCAAGGTCCGCCTGGTCCTGTTGGTAGTGCTGGTGGATGCAATTTTGCGTTTACTTCGTCGTTTGACCAGTCAACTGCTTCCTGGACTTGTGTAGGCTCTAACTTACCATCCCAAAGTCGGTTTGCTGTTTCGTCTGCTGCCTTGTCTTCTCTTATTTTTATATACAGCCTTACTTCTAAACCGCTCTTGTTTGCATACCTTGTAGATTCCAAAACTTTGTCAAAGTATTGCTGTAGGAATGCTTCGTCCTTGACTTCGTTTCCCGGTTCGCCTATTACCTCAGGTTTTGCTTTACAACCTGGCAATATCAGTTCTGCTGTTATATAGGACGCTAGTGCTAGCCTTTTTAAAGTTCTGCTAATATATCCTTCGTTTCTCATGTTTTTTTCCTCCTTGAGTATAACCAGTTGTCACTGGCTAATGGGAAATATGGTAGTAAGCTTTATAAGCCTTTCTGTGCTGGGTTTGGCCGGTGTTTGGATAATGAGGATTAATATACTTATTATTAATTATATAGCGTAACTCTTCAATGTTTTTCTTTTGGGTTATAAGGCTTTTCTTTTTACAAAAAGAAAAGGGTATATTATGGACCTACTTGTTGAGAAAATTTCCAAGGAATCTGGTGTGGACAAGGGCGAAGTTGAGAAGAAGATTTTGGAGAAGCAAGAGGAGCTGTCAGGACTGATTTCCATGGAAGGGGCCGCGTACATCGTCGGCAGGGAGCTTGGTGTTAATTTGATCAAGGAAGGGAAGAGGGAACTGAAGATAAAAAATTTGGTGGCCGGTCTGAATGCGGTTGACATTAATTTAGAAATACTGAGAATTTTTGAGAAAAGGAATTATGAAAAGAATGGGAAGAAGGGTTCTGTATTAAATATTTTGGTTGGAGATGACACTGGAAAAACAAGGCTGGTTTTGTGGGGCGATGATACTGGTTTGGTTGAGGAAAATAATCTGGCCCAAGGCGACCTTATCAAGGTGACAAGGGCAGTTGCCAAAAAAAATAATTTGGGTGAAGTAGAGATTGGTTTGAGCAAAGGGGGGGCGATTGAGAAGGTTGGAAAAAGCGAATTCCAGAAAGGCGCAAAAACAAAGTCTGATTTTAACATGTATACGAGAACAGAGCTTGCAGATATCAAGGATGGTTACTGGGAAATAAAGGGCTGTGTTGTACAGGTTTTGAAGCGCAACCCATTCTTTTTTGTTTGCCCAAAATGTGATGGTAAATTGGATGGGAAAACCTGCGGGAAAGATGGGGAGGTTGAACCAAAAAAACAGTTGATAATTTCTGTGGTTGTGGATGATGGGACCGGGACAATTAGAACCGTGTTTTTCAGGGAGTTGGCACAGAAGTTAGTTGGGAAAACCGAGGCTGAAAACCAAGAAGAAATTTATGGTGCGATCCAACTTGGCCGCGAGCTTGTCATAAAAGGCAGGGTCAAAAAATCAAACTTTTCAGGGGAATTGGAAATGGTCGTAAATTCTGTGGAAGATGTGGATGTACGTAAAGAGGCAGAGAAGATTTTAGAGGAGCTGGAGACAACAAGCTGAGATTTATATACAACCAACCAATAATATACTATGGTCACAACTGCTGGATTCTGTTTTATTTGTAAGGATTTGGGAAACAAACAATGCGAGCTGTGTGGTAAGCTAATTTGTGCAAAACACTTCGCAGGCGGCTGGTGCTCTGCTTGTAGGGAAAAGATGTAGGTTTTTAAAGCTTATTTTATCATTTCTATCCATGCCAACAATACATGAACAACTTCTTAGCGAAGGGTTTAGTGAATCAGCTAAATTTGATATGTCAGAGTTAGTTGACAGAGTACAGAGAAATATTCCAGATTTGCAGACATATGATTATAGAATAGTCCCGTTTTATATCGCGCACGGATTAAAGCCAGAGGAGACCCGAGATCTGGACAGGTCAACTCACATAATTTACATACGGCACTGATTTAAACTTAGCGGCCCGTAGCGGAACGGATTAAACAGCGCCTGTATGTACTGGTTTTGTTTCTATCAAGAAGCTAGCGGAATTGTACCATCTGCTCAACTATTTAAAGTCTAAAATTATGGTATTATTAAATTAGTTTTTTGACTTATGCCAGATGAAATTGAGAAGCTGCCCGGAGTTGGGGAGAAGAATGCTGAGAAACTGAGGGAGGCTGGTTTTAATAATTATATGGCTTTGGCTGCCGCTTCTGCATCTGAGCTTAATGAGGCTGGGGTGGCTGGAGAGGATACTGCCAATAAAATAATCAATGCTGCAAGGGCCAAATTAAAAATGGGTTTTGAGACCGGAACAGAGGCATTGAAAAGGAGGTTGTTGATTGGTAGGATTACTACAGGTTCAAAGTCTTTGGATGGTTTGCTTGGCGGTGGTGTTGAGACACAGGCAATAACAGAGGCCCATGGGGCTTTTGGCTCAGGAAAATCACAATTAGCTCACCAACTGGCGGTTACAGCACAACTACCAAAGGAGAAGGGCGGTTTGGAAGGGAAGGTTATTTTTATTGACACTGAACAGACTTTCAGGCCAGAAAGAATTCAGGATATGGCAACTGCTTTGGGTTTAGACACAGAAACTGTGCTTGCAAATATTCTTATTGCC
>DATDTO010000050.1:0-5051 GCA_035290825.1 archaeon | reverse complement strand
TAAAGGATGGAAAGATTTTGATTCTAACAGGAGCTATGCATCTTGACTTTTTTGAAAAACATATAAAGGGGGCTATTTTTCCTTTGAGGAAATAGTATGTAAGGTATGTGAAAATAAGAACTCAGATTAACTTGATTTGGTTCTTCTAGACAGATTCGAAGTATTATATATGTAGATATAAAAGTCCCTCGCCATATAATGGTATGAAACCACCACGAGTCAGAGCCTTAACTTTAAAGCGTTTTCCTAAAGACTACCAGAAATATGTGATAGATGAGAGGGCTATGGTTCTAAAACTTGCTTCTAGAAACAAGTCAGTACTTCATGTAGGCTGTGGTAACGGGGATGAAATACATCAAATGGCTGTAAAATTTCCAATATATTTAGGTCTTGACATCGATCAAAAACTGCTGAACTTAGCCAAGAAGTATATTTCCGTGTATCCTAATGTTTCATTGACACATGGAGATGCCAAACATGCTAACCAAATTTTCAAACCCAAAAGCTTTGATCTGACTGTTTGCATGTTCAATACCATTGGAGTTACAAAGGAGCCTGAGAAAGTCCTGAGAGCACTAAGGTTTGTCACGAAACGCGAGATATTTTTTAGTGTAATGGCCAAAGGTACACTTCCCAGGAGACGGAAGTATTATGAATCTATAAAGGCAAAGTTCAAAGTAGATGAGTGCGCAGAAAAAGTTTACGGTGTATGGGGAGAAGCGAGGGCGTATTCACCGGAAGAATTAGTTGCTATGACTAAAAAGTGTGGATGGACTCTAAAAAAGATAGGGTCATTCGCCAACAAACTGGCATATTATGTGCGTGCGGTCCCGGCTACTTAATCCTGATTTTTATCTCCTCGAAGATTTTTACATTTAGTGGTTATACACAGAAAGAAAAGGCTTAGCTCCACATCTCTTGCATTTCTCTTTGTGGATCTAGAATAAGGCCGAACTCAGAATAGATCGAATAGCATTGCTGGCATTGGAATGCTTCTGGTTGTTTGTTCCAGACTTTTCCGTTTGTTCCGCACAAAGGGCATTTAGTTGGCATAAATAGATATAATTATTGTTTAACTTTTGGACACAACACTTTAAATAGGCATCGAGTCAGAAATTCGTAATTCTCAATTTCATTTCTTCTGCTTTTTTTATTATCTCTGTTCTTTTTTTGTTACCAACACCGGCAGCTATGAGGACAGAATTCTTTTTTGGGTCCAATTTCTGCAAGTCATTTGTGTTGAAAACCCTGACATCTAGGAAACCGAATTTGTTAAAGCCTTTAACAAGTCTTGGTGATCCGAAACCTGCGCGCGGGGTCTTGCCTCTCGCCTTTATCCCAATCTTTTGCTTGGAGTTTATACCTTTTGGCTTCCTCCATTTCACGCCAAGGCTGACTGTCTTATACCATTCCTGCCTTTTAAAGTCTGGTTTTCTGCTGTTTTTCTTTTTCTTCTGTATTGTCAATCTTTTAATATCCGACATATTTCACCAATTGTTTTAGTATTTCCCTTTCTTTTTGAGTTGCACTTGTGTGAACGTTTTCTTTTTGGATACGGTAGACTTTTTCTTTTTTGAAAAGAAAAAGGCTAGCTGCTAGGGTTTTTTAATTATATAACAACCGTCTTGGAAAACCCTTCTGTCAAAGCCTGTGATTTTGGTCGCCTTCTCGATGTTCGCGCCGACTTGGCCGACCTTTTCCCTGTCTATACCTGTTATTAAAATCACATCTTTGTCAACTTTCACATTTACACCTGAAATTATATTGGCGCTTCTTGACTGCCTCTCACCGAGGAAATTTCCAATCACGACTTGGTTATCTTTCACGGAAACTTTTGGCGGGAAGTGTGAGTGGACAACCTTAACCTGGCATTCCCAGCCCTCTGTGACTCCTTTGATCATGTTTTTCAGCACAGCTTCCTGAGTGCCTATAGAGGCTTTTGATCGCCTTCTGTCAGATTCTGAGGAGAAAGTGGCTTTGCTATCTGAGATTTCTAATTTTGTGTGGCGCTCTAATGTTCTGGAAAGCTCGCCTTTTGAGCCTTTTACAACTAAGCTGCCGCCTTTCTTCTCAACTGTTACCCCATTTGGGATTTCAACAGTCCTGCTACAGCTGGAAGCCGGCTTCTTGGTTGTAACTATTCTTTGTCCCTTTCGGCTCTTTGTTACCTTTCTCAGCCTTTTTATTACCATAAATATCTATAAACTTATTACTATTTACTATAATGAAGATTTATAAATAGCATCACAGACTACTCTTCTTTGGGTTTAGGCTTGGCCTTGCCTGGAAACTTTGCAAACAAATCATATGAACCTGTTCCAACAGGAATGACTTGATTAACCATGATGTTTTCTATGACACCTTTGAACAGATCGGTCTCGCCGCGCACAGCTGCCCTTGTAAGGTGTTTTCTTGTTTCTTCAAAAGCAGCTCGGGCTAACACAGAGGTTTTCTGGCCCGCGATACCGTACCTGCCAACTGCTTTTATCTCACCATCAACAGTCATTAAATCTGCCAGTAACATCAAATATCGGACGTCTATACCTAAACCCTGTTCCTCTATGGTGTACATTGCCTGCTTTATTATGCTGTTTCTTGCTGCATCCACACCGAGGACTTCTTGGATCTCGAAAATATTGTTGCTCACTGACCTGGTTGTGTCAACGCCCTGGATTTTTTCAATCTTCTTTAAGTTTGAACCAAGTGTGTTTATTACCCATTCATCACCGTCCACGTTGATTACGGTTTGTGTGACGCCCTTGATGCCGGCAAGATAAGTTTCAAAAAGCCTGTATTTTAGCTTGAATATGTCCTTGATGTCCGGCCTCTTGTACGTGGCTATCAGGTCGCTGCCGTCTACATCGATTTTGACATTCCTCAATTTTATTTTGACCTCCAGGCTTTTTGGGTCTATGTTCAGCCTTTTCATCTCAGCCATGTTCATCTTACATCTAAGCTCCATTTCAGTCAGGTTGATGATATCAGAAACGATGATATCTTTTGCTTTAACCTCTTTGATTTCTTCAGCTATCCTTCTGGCCTTTTCTTCTGTCTGGTGTGCTTTATCCAAATAAACAGTCATCGTTGGTGTTTTCGGTTCCTTTCTTGCATCGAAAATTTCCAGCAACCTTGGCAAACCTAGAGTGACTTGTATACCTGCGGTACCAGCGAAGTGGTAGGTACGCATGGTCATCTGTGTGGCAGGCTCTGAAAGAGACTGCGCCGCAACAACGCCAACAGGTTCTTCTGAATCATATAGTGAATTTTTATAGAGTGTCCTGGCCCTTTCCCAAATCTTCTCTTGGTCGCCTTTGCTGACGCTGTTTTTCTTTATGTACTCCTCAATTTCCTGTACGATTTTTCCTGGCAATTCCATAAACACCTGTGGAAATTGACCCCAGTCAATTTCGGTCTTTCTTTTCACCAATTGGTTCAGTAAATATTTTATCTACAACTTCCAATCTAACTTACCCCATGAAGATTTTGTTGGGTCAATTCCATCTTCCCCAGCTAGGAATTGGACGATCGTGCCTGTTGAGTTCCTTACGCTGTAGTCTTTTTCTATTTTTAAATCCTGCAAGGCGTTGACAAGCCTTCTTTGCATGTAACCAGATTTCCTTGTCCTCAAGGACTTATCCATCAATCCCTCTCTTCCATTCATGATGTTCCAGAAAACTTCAAAAGGTGTTAACCCTTGCTTGAAGCCACGGGCAACATAACCATGGGATTCTGCTGACAAATCACCGCGCTTGAAATGTGGAAGTGTCCTATCAGTGTAACCTCTCTTTATCCTTTGGCCTAAAATGGATTCCTGGCCAACACAAGCTGACATCTGCGTGGTATTGATTAAGGATCCTTTTGCGCCTGCACGGGCCATGTTTAGGATGTCGCTTTGCTTGATATTTTTTGCAACAATCTCACTGATGTTGTTAAGGCCTACAGCCAATGCATTTAGTATCTGGGCTTCTAGGGACTGTTGCATTGTCATGCCTGGCAACCCTTTGAGTTTGTCTTTTCCGAAATCACCAATCAGCTTGTCTGCTTCTTTTTGAGCCTCTTTGATCTCTTCCCTTATGTGTTCGTTAACCCTCTGCGGCAAGTCGATGTCAGAAATCCCTATAGAGAAGCCACGCTTCATTAAGTAGGCGACTGCAAGCCTGGCACATTTGTCAATAAACAACCTCACAGCTTCCTCGCCTTCCAATTCCCTTATCTTGTTTAATATCCTACCTTTGAAGGCGCCAACTGCTTTAGCGTCAAGGACTCCTGACTTTATCTCGCCGTTCTTTATTATCACATAGCCTTCTTCCTTGTCTATGTCATAGGTGTTGCCTTTGAACTCGATGTTGAGGGTTTTTGGGAGTATTAAACTTAAAACTTCTTTTCCTGTAAATTCTTTTTTGTCTGGCAGTTCTAAATCTATTCCAGCGCTTGCTAACAGTTGAACCGCTTCTTCTTTTGTGAATGTGACACCTTTCTTTGTGAGCAAATATGTTCCGGAAATTTGATCAAGGTCTAAGCCTATCACAGGGCCTCCGAATTTTGGTGAGAAAATATGTTTTTGGACGTCCATTAGGTTGGCTGCTTCTATCCTAGCCTCCTCTGTTTGAGGTATGTGCAAATTCATTTCATCGCCATCAAAATCTGCATTGTATGGGGGGCAGACTTGTGGCGCCAGCCTGAAGGTCCTGAAAGGCATTATTTTTATCCTGTGTGCCATGATTGACATCCTGTGCAGTGATGGCTGCCTGTTAAACAGGGATATATCGCCGTCTTGTAGCTGCCTTTCAACAATCCATCCCGCTGCCAAGTTCTCAACCAAGTCGTTCTTGTTGTCCTCTGTGATTTTTATCCTTCTGCCATCTGGCCTCAAAACATAATTGACTTTGTTATCTTTGATCAGCTCTTTCATCCTTTTCGAATTGAGTTCTGTTACGTGTTCGGCCACAGTTAATTCTTTTGCTATCACTGCTGGCACACCAACCTCATTTATTGAAATCCTTGGATCGGGGGAGATGACTGTTCTTGCTGAGAAGTTAACCCTTTTACCT
>DATDTO010000049.1:0-2498 GCA_035290825.1 archaeon | reverse complement strand
CCCAGAAAGGCACATTTTCAACAATAACGGACTCTACTACAAAGAGGGTGATGCTGGTACATTGCCTCCAGGTAGTGTGCTTTTAGCTCCAATCGAGGGGTCGGCGGAAGGTAGATTGGTGATAGACGGTTCTTTATTTGGACAGATAGTTGACAGCCCTGTTAAATTGGAGATACAAGCTGGCAAGGTTGTTGATGTCAAAGGTGGGAAAGCAGCTAAAAGGTTGCAGGATTTATTTTCACAGCACGGGCCGGAAGCCACCACAGTTGCTGAATTCGGCATCGGCACAAACCCAAAGGCCAAATTGAGCGGAATCCCAATCGAGGATGAGAAAACATTTGGAAATTGTTATATTAGTTTAGGCAGTAATGTCGGCCTAGGTGGCAGGGTCTTTGCTCGCACACACGCTTCTGCCATTCTCAGAAAGCCAACAATCCTTTTCGACAAAAAGAAAATCGCACAAGGCGGCAAGTTCTTGTTGGGGAAGTTGTAAACTATTTTTCTGCGTCCAGCACCCTTCTAATACTCACCAACTTGTAATTCCCCTTTCCCAATTTGGAGTCTAAATAATCAATCAACTGCGCCTCTGTGGACGGTATATCCAGAACAGGTGACAGGATAAAATCGTTTTCTTCCCTTGTAGTTGCCAAAACAGTGAACCCTACTTTAAACGGCATCTCCTCTATCATTGCATTCCTTTTCTGGTTATCTGCATTCAAAAACCGGATAGCGAAGAAGGTCATATCCTAAAAGATACTTTAAAACTTTAAATATAAACCGCAAAATACAATTTATCTTATGTCCAAAAAAGTCCTTATTCTCGGTGCTGGAGGCAGAGACTTTCACAACTTTAACACTGTTTTCAGGGATAATTCAGAATATCAAGTTGTTGGTTTTACTGCTGCGCAGATACCGAATATTGACAAGAGGGTTTATCCTCCGTCACTCGCTGGGAAATTGTATCCAAAGGGAATACCAATATACCCTGAAAATCAGGCAACTGAGTTGATAAAAAAACATAAGATTGATATTGCTGTGTTGGCTTATTCTGATTTATCACATGCTTATGTCATGCACAAGGCCTCAGAGGTTATTGCTGCGGGAGCAGATTTCTGGTTGCTTGGCGGAGAAAGCACATTCTTGAAGAGCAGGAAAAAGGTTATAGCTGTCACTGCTGTCAGGACCGGCTGCGGAAAAAGCCAGGTTTCCAGGGCAATTGTTTCTTGGTTAAGGAAAAAAGGGATCAAGGCTATTGCAATAAGACATCCAATGCCGTATGGGAATTTGGAGAGGCAGGCTGTGCAGCGGTTTGAGAAATATTCAGATTTAGATAAGCATGAATGCACTGTGGAGGAAAGGGAGGAGTATGAACCGTTTATAGAAAACGGGCTTATCCTATTTGCTGGTGTTGATTATGGGAAAATCTTGGAGCAGGCGGAAAAAGAGGCGGATGTGATTTTGTGGGATGGCGGAAATAATGATTTACCTTTTATCAGACCGGACATACACATCGTGATCACAGACCCGCATAGGGCAGGGGACGAAATCAATTATTATCCAGGAGAATCCAATTTGAGGATGGCTGGAATTGTTATAATAAACAAGGTTAACACAGCCAAAAAAGAGGATATAGAAAAGGTGAGGAAGAATATACAGGAATATAATCCCAAAGCAACTGTGCTGGAAGTTGATTCGGTGATCACTGTGGAAAACCCGGAAGGCCTAAAAGGCAAAAAGGTTCTGGTTATTGAAGACGGGCCGACAACCACACACGGTGGCATGGGTTATGGCGCTGGTTATTTGGCTGCAAAACAGTTTGGCGCGGAAATTGTTGATCCTAGAAAATATGCAGTTGGTTCAATCAAAGAGGCTTTCCAGAAGTTTACTCAGCTAAAAGAAGTTTTGCCTGCGCTTGGTTATGGTGAAAAACAGTTAAAGGAATTGGAGCAGACGATAAACAAGGTTCCTTGTGATCTGGTTTTGGTTGGCACGCCGATAAACTTGGCTAAATTGATAAGAGTTAACAAACCATGTGTACGGGTTTACTATAATATGGGTGAGAAAGCGGTGAAGGGGTTGACAAAGCTTCTAGAGGACAAAATTTAAGGTTTATAAACCAAGTCTCTACAATTCTAAGGTATGAATGCTGTAATGGGTTCGCGAAGGGCTAGTGAAGTGGCTGAAGGCGTTTTGAGAAGGCTTGGGTCTTATGGCAGAAGAATGGGATATTCTCATGTAAACTATCATGACAGGGGGTTTGAATCCGCTGTTAGTGGTGTTTATGACCTTCTTGCTAGCGGCGCTAGTGAAACCGAGGTTGGTGAACTCTTAACAACCAAGGATTTTCATGTCAAGCCTCTGGTCAATGAAGCCATAAGTGCTGCCGGAAGCAGGCTCCATAGGGAAAATGTTGTGGGGAATTACCTAAGGATAGCTGGAAACGGATTCTTGGAGTACAAAAGAAGGGAGGGTGACGATGATTTCGATAAACCAGCTGA
>DATDTO010000048.1:0-7991 GCA_035290825.1 archaeon | reverse complement strand
GATAACTTCATGCTATTGTTTAATATGCCTGATATTAACAGAAGAAAATTTATTGTTGCTGCTGGCTATGCAGGCATGAGTGATAGCATACATGAAGATACATTTTCAATGAGATTTGATGGGCCTGAATTAAGAGGCTACAGAATTAATGAACATATTGGTGAAGTATCTTCTCCAATCAAATTTTTCAAAAAAGAAGGCAGCCCCCTCTATTTGTCTGAGGATATATTGGAGTTTGATGCGTTTAACGTTGCTTTTGGAAGACATTCAATAGATGCATTAATGAGAATGGCAGAATCTGATACAATACTGCGTGATGAGTTTCATTTGCTGAAATATCGGCCACATATTGAAGATGTTTTGAAAAAGATTGAGGTAGAGATATGGCATGCAAAAGAATAGCTTTTATTGACAAACATGTAGGCGAAGATAATTCAGATAATAGAATGAGGTTTGATGAAAATAAAAAAATACTGGAAAGGCTTGGTGAACTTTATGATGTGGCAGCTTATTCTGGATTGAGTGATGGAACCTGCAAAAAATTAAGGAGGGACTGCTCCTCAAAAGGGCCTTATCATGGGATTATTACCCATGTACCCGGAGATCCAAAATATCCTGAGAGGATGAGAAGAAGTGGGGAAAGGCTTTCAGATATGCCGCAGGAAAGGAAGGCTGAAATTTGTTACGGCTCTAATATTGATTTGATTAAAGGACTGCACGAATCCTTTCCATTGTCTGTGATAGTGGCATATACAGGAGCAGGAGACGACATCCTTCCAGATTGGAAGCTGAAAACACATGGTGTCAGCTACATTTTGAGAAGAAGTTCACACATTCCATACTGGCTGGAAGAAAGGGACCTGGAACCAGATTTGAAAAAAATAATTGGATGGATGGAAGGCAGGTGATGTTATGGGATTTAGGAATATTGTTGAAGGCACTGGAAGAGGATATTGGTTTAGCTATGGCAGATTTATGGGGGTACACTGTGGGTGCTATTCTACTCAGGATGTCATAAAAGTTGCAGCAGACCCATTTTATAATGGAGAAGAATTTAGCCAACTAATTACAGAACCAGACAACAGGTATAGAAGCAGATGGCAGGGTTGGAGCTTAGAGAGTAAAGGAAGGGTTTTAACAGATGAAGAAAAGGCTGGCATAATTGAAACATTGTTTGAAAAGGCGAGAGCATATGAAGGTGTTGCTAAAAGAAGGATGTTCCAAAGATTAATGCGCCACAGAAATTTTGCCGGGGTTCAAAGAGTAGAAGATTTTTGTGTCAGCGCTGTTAACGACAATGAATTAGAACCTGACTTGCTGATGGAAGGTGTGGGTTCCATGGTTCTTGCCAGAGTAAATTCTTCGATATCAACGCCCTATCTTGAAAGAAAATTTAAAGACAAAAAAGGAGGCTATGAACGAAAGTTTTTTATGGAGAGAGTTTTAGGCGGTTTAGGGATAGATAGCTCTGGTTGTTCTTCTGTTTACACACCTGAAAACATTGTTCCCTGGATTCCTTTAATCATATATGCTATTGAAGAAGGGGTAATAAATCCAAAATATCTTTCAGGTAGAGTTGAAAAATTTTTTGCTGGATTTCCATACGAGTCTGCTTTGCCTGATCTGCTTCAGGCTCTGCAAAACGAAATAGAAGTAAAAGATCGCGACAAGGTCGTTTCAAGGCGGCTCAAAAAAACTGGATTAAAGGTTAGGGAGGATTGGTACAATGAAGGTTGGAAAGGCTGGGATGAAGGATACACAGATTTTCTTTATGATGAATATGAAATTACATTTGGTTCAAGGCGGCCCATAGCTGATGGCGCCAGAATCTCATTAATAAAGTTAAGGGAGGCCCATTCCAGACTTAACCAACAAATAACTGCCGCAATCAGGGAATATGAAGAAAAACCAAAAAAGGCATTTGTAGAAACAAAGTTTGTTAAAACCCAAGAACTTGGTGGAGAAGTAACAAATTCCTACAGGGTCAAATAACCCTGATAAGGATTGTTTCACTGGACATTTAGAAGAATGTGATAAGGTTATATGAAAGGTTTAAATGATAAGACAATAGTGGTATCAGTGGGCGGCTCGCTTATTGTCCCTGACGAAATTGATGTGCATTGGCTTGGAAGGTTTAGGGAAGTGGTTGGGAGATACACAGAAGATGGATACAGATTTGTAGTTGTTGCCGGTGGCGGCAGGACTGCAAGAAAATATCAGGAAGCAGCCAGGAGATTGACTGATCTGGAAGATGAGGATGTTGACTGGATAGGGATACACAGTACAAGGTTGAATGCGCATCTGCTGAGGGCTGTTTTCAGGGACAAAGCGAAATACAGGATAATCAAGGACCCGACTGAGGAAACAGATTTTAAGGAAAGTGTGTTGATAGCTGCTGGCTGGAAGCCTGGATTCTCTACTGATTATATAGCTGTCCTGCTGGCCAAGAACCTTGGAATCAAAAAATTGGCCAACCTTACAAATACAGATTATGTGTATGACAAGGATCCGCACAAAAACCCAGATGCAAAACCAATAAGAGAAATTCCATGGGAAGATTTTAGAAAACTGGTTGGGGATAGGTGGGATCCAGGACTGAATACGCCATTTGACCCCATAGCAAGCAGGGAAGCTGAGGAATATGGGATGGAGGTAGCTATACTTAATGGAGACCTGGAAAATTTTGAGGAATACCTTTCTGGAAGAAATTTCAAAGGCACATTAATAGGATGCGAATATTGATTAGCAGATTACTTGCACTTGATATTTCACCCCAAAACTGTTTTGGAACACAATTCTCTTAAATTAGAAAAACCAAGTTCAACAGATAAATATGTCCTAAACAATAATTATACTATGGACAAGCGATCATTGGAAGGTAAGGTTGCCATAGTCACCGGCGGAACGAAAGGAATTGGCAAAGGCATTGCAGATGCACTAAAAAAATATGGGGCGACTGTTGTTGTTTCCGCAAGAAATCCAGAAAAAACAAACCATTATTTTGTGAAATGTGATGTTTCTAATTTTAATGAAGCCCAGAGTCTTGTAAATGAGACAATAAAAAAATATAAGAAAATTGATATTTTGGTTAACAATGCAGGAATATATCCATTTGTATCACTTCCAGATATGACAGAGCAGCAATGGGACCAGGTTATTGCTGTAAATTTGAAAGGTGTGTTTAATTGCACAAAGGCAGCCATTCCTTTCATGATGGAAAAGAAGTATGGAAAAATAGTCAATATAACATCAATAGCTGGAACAAAAGTTGGTTTTCCAAATTTAGTGCATTATTGTTCAAGCAAGGCAGGAATTGTCGGCTTTACAAAAGCGGCAGCACTCGATTTGGCTCAATATAAAATCAATGTCAATGCAATAGCTCCTGGGGCAATCATGACTCCAGGCACCAAGGCAGGTCTGGGAAAGGACGCACTTAACCAATTGGTGCAAACCATACCAGAAAAAAGGGTTGGAAAACCAGTTGACATAGCAGAGACAGTCGCTTTCCTCGTTTCAGATGCAGCAGAATATATAACTGGAGAGACAGTCACTGTGGACGGCGGTTATACTGATCAATAGAACCAAAAGAGAAGTGATTTAGCCCAGTCCATTATCTATGTTGTCCAGATCCTTTGTGAAGTCAGAGATGTCCTCGCTTACATCGCCTACCACAGCTGCGACATCCTTGTCGCTTCTGACATCGCTCACTGTTTCATTTCCAGCTGGTTGCTGGGCGCAGCCGGACACAAAGATTGTTGCCACTAGAAGCAGCATGATGACCACTACTGTTTTTCTATTTTTCATAATTTCCTCCTATTCTAGATTGGTTGTTGCAGTGTCGCCACAGGTGCTGGTATTTGTGGAACAGCCCTTTCAACTGTTGTGAGCTGCTCTGGAATCCCCATATACACTTTTAACTCACTCCTTGTGCCAGGAGTGCCGCAATCCATTACTGTAGCTTTAAATGGATTTGGAAGTTCTGATGGATTGAATTTGAGCTCTTCTGTGGCTTCTTTGGCGCATGGAGGATCTATTTTTACATATACATTATCAAAGTTTTTCTTTTCAATGTAAAAATCCTTGATGCCATCTGCATCATGCGCAGTGAAGCTATATCTTAAATCATTTGGATCTGAAGACAGCTTTACTCCGCTTACAGTAGAGCCCGGTTTTTGGGCAAGCGGTTGCTCAATTGTCTCTGGCGAAGCTGGTTGGTTTGGTAAGAGAAGCTCTGTTTTTAGCGAGCTGTCCATTTTCATCTCATGCTTGAAAACTTGCTGGCCACAATCATCTACTGAAACTGTGAGTGGGAAATCTTTTGGACTCAGCTTGATCTCCTTTGATTTTGCCTCTTTCACACATTTGTCGTCTGGTGATCCGTATGAACTAAATATCAATATTCCATCAAAGTTGGATTTTGTTATGCTAAATTCTTTGACACCCTCTGGATCAGTGGCTGTGAAGACATACCTATAATCGTTTGGGTCTGATGTTAATTTTACTGCGCTGACAACAGAATTGACAGATTCTGGTCTTCTTGGTTCTCCTACCCTTTGGATTTTTGTCGCTGTTGTCATCTTGGAAAGTTTTATAACAAGCGGGCCTTCACAATATTTCTCTATATCCTGTCCTATACTTTTCGTGCCGAGTGCATAATTCTCAAATTTGCATGTCATGAATTCTGCGCCTGCTGTCCATTTCAACACACACTTATCGCCTTCAAGGCCGACAATAGCAATCTCAGATAGTTGTCCGCCAGGTTGGCTTATTTTGGCTGGTTTGCATAATTTGAATGCATTCTCCATGCATTCTGAGCTTGTTCCACAGTCTTCTACTTTTGAAAACTCTTCTTTTGCCTCTTCCCCACCTAATAAGACAAATAATATTTTCTTGAAAATCTGCTTTATCTCCCTAATCCTGTATTTGAACGTCTCTATGTCATCTGTAGTCAGCGTGTTAATCTTTTCCCTCATCTCAATCTTCACGTTTTCAAGCGTGTCCACTGCTGTTGAAAGCAGGGCCTGGACCCTCTTATACTTTTCATAATCAGATGGCGACTTGGTTTTATAGTAATCAGCTATTTTGTCAATCTTTTTGATAAATATGTCAAGGGAAATTTTCATCCCCTCAAGTTTCAATGCAAATTGCAACACTTCCATTGTTTCAGGGATCTTCTTCACCTTTTCGACATATATGTCCTCATCCCTCCCACTTACACACTCAAAAAATCTTGCACAGCCACGATCATCTTGTTTGACAATCATCCTGCCACCTTTTTCTTCACACTTCAAGAAAGCCTCTTTTGGCGGCGGTTGTGGGCAATCCTTTTCCTCTTTCGTCACACACTTTAGAATATTGCACCCCCTTTCATCTATGCCAACAGTCTCCATCGCGCCTTGTGGGCAGACAATTTTTGATTCTGGCGGCAAACTAGTTGGACAGCCATCTGACCTTGGGGGTTCTATGCACCTTGCAACCTTACACGATTTCTCTATTCCGTCCTTTTCCTTTATAGTCGAAATCTTAAAAACCGTTTTTAACCCAATGCTATTGCATTTATTCTCAATTTCCTTTACTTGATTTTCTGCTAAACATTCAGCAACTTCAAAGGCCTGTTTTTTGCTTTCAAAATTACAGTCAAGATATTCGCACCCCTCTGCCGTTTTTCTGTAATCTGGCGTACCACCATAAGCATAACAGTTGTCTTTTGCATATCTTCTATCTTCTTCCCTCATTTGGGGACATGTAGGTGTTCCAGACCTTGTAGCGCATTTGTAGCTTATGAATCCTGTTACAGGATCTTTTTCTCCGGTGCATTCAGATGGTGGTTGTGGAACCGGCGGTTTCACGTTTTCATATTTGCAGAATATGTCTGTGCAGCCATTTGGCCTTGTGAATTTTTCTGGTATGCCCTTTTCCATCTGGCATTTCCTATACTTCTCTTCAATCATTTTGTCATCACATATTGTTTTTGTTCCGCACTCGCCTTCATGCTTAATCCCAACACCAAAAATTTTAGCCTTGCAAAGATTTTGGTATGTCACACCATTTTCACCGCAAATAGGCTTCCACTCATTTGGGCATATGTTTATTGGTTTGCAATAATTGCCTGTCTGGCATCCGTTGTTGTCAAAAGTAGGAACAGATTCTTCTTCTCCATACTTACATGGCACGCCTGTTGTCACAATTGGGCAGGCAGGCTTGGCAATTTCAGGGCAGATGAAATCGCATTTAGCATCTCCCCATTGGTATTTGCACCATTTCAATCCAGAACTAATGCAATCTGTTTCAGTTTTGCAGTTCCATGGTTCTGGACTAGAGCAAGTAAATGTCGGGCATTTATCTGAGCACCATTGTTTTGGTCCAGAAGGTTCTGAGCACCACAATGCGCCGGCATTTACACAAGTTGTTTTATCATAGCAATTCCATGGTTGGTATTTGGAACATTTACCTGCGGTAGAACATGAATAACTTGAAGAGCAGTCAGAGTCATTACAGTCTGTCGCTCCGTCATTGTCATTATCTGTTTTATCGTCGCAATAATGCATCTCGTTGGGTGTCACGCACCTTCCATCAGCGCAGTTAACCGATCCGTAATCAGTGCATGGATACCCACTCGGGTCATAAGAAGCCCTCTTAGCCGTAGATCCATCGCAAAAATATTCAACCAAAGAGTTGTCAACGCAGTAGTCAGTATAACTCCCTGTAGAATCAATTGTTACCCCTTTTTTAACAATGTTTATTCCATTGTCATCCTCTGTGCATTTACCTGTTATTATCGTGGAGGGTACTGGGGTTGAGGTCGATGACGCAATAGCAGTTGAAGATGGTGTTGTGGTCACTGTTTTTGATTTGCATTCTTCCTCTGTTTTGAATGTTGTTATGCTGTCTGGTCCACACCCGCTGCCACAATCAGTATACTGGCATACGCTGCCATCTAGCTTCCACATAGGAATACAGACAGATGGGCATATAGGAGCAGATGAAGATGCAGGTGTTGTGGAGGTTGTACCATTCTGTGCATAAACCCCACCAATCAATATAGATCCAACCAAGGCAAAAACTAAAAGCACTAATATTTTTTTATTCATTGTATACATATCTAATATACCCTTTTCTTTAAACCTCTGTTGGAAGTTGATTTCAGATCAATTGTATAGGAAATCAACTTCGTCCCTTTCGAGCCTTATAACCCAAAAGAAAACATATGGTATTATAATAGTATTATTGGATTTTAGCAACTAATAAACCCTACAATATTAAAAAAGATAGTAATTACACCCTCTCTAAATAAAGTATTGCAGAAAGCACGGCTTTTGCGCCTTCGCCAACAGAGACGATAACCTGTTTCTCTGGTATGTCGGTCACATCCCCCGCGGCGAAAACACCCTTTATGCTAGCCATATTATTTTTGTCAATCACGATCTCCTTCCTATCATTCAACTTAACTACATCCTTGGCAAAGTCTGTGTTAGGCTCATAACCAATCTCCACAAACACCCCGTCAACCTTCAGAACATTTTCCTTCTTGTCTTTTGTAAACATGATTGAATTCACAAACTTATTGCCCATAACCTTCCTTGTCTCTGCCCCTGTGATTATCTCAACTTTTGGGCTGCCCCTTACTATCTTTGCCACTTCTCTCAGCCCGCCACCTTCCTTTATTTTCTCACCCTTTTCAATCAAGTATATCTTTTTCGCAATCGAAAGCATGAACAGACAAGAAAATAGGCCTGATCTTCCCGCACCAATTATGGCGACGGTTTTGTCCCTGAACATCGGCCCTTCACAAGCTGCGCAGAAGCTCAAACCCTTCCCTTCAAAACCCTTCTCCCCTTTTACACCCAGCTTCTTGAACCGCCTACCGCTTGCAACAATAACAGATTTGGTTGTGTAGTTGCCTCCATTTGCTTTTACAAGAAAACCTTTCTTCAGCTTTTTTATTTGGCTAACTTCAACACCTTCCTTTACTGGTACCTTAAACTCCTTTA
>DATDTO010000047.1:0-7304 GCA_035290825.1 archaeon | reverse complement strand
CAAGTAGAAGGACAGTCAGAGCTCTGTACCAATGAAACAGGTCGCGTATTTCTTATTGTATTTCCACAGATCGGTTGGATTTCTACACTTCCTGTAGGGACTTCTCCCTGTTCGCAGACACCATTACCATTACATGGATATTTCTTTTCGTGAATACATTTATAATCTGTTAGAGAAGAGTATTTCTTAAGAACATCAAATGTGCAGGGATCGTTATCATCGCAAACGCTTCTATTTTGCAGTTCATTATATAAGGATACACAAGCTTCTGGGCAACAAAAAGAATCGCTAGAGTTTGTCCATTTTTTGAGGCAGATTTCATCTTCTTTACACATAAAGCCGTTTAACTCTCTGCAATTGAGTCTTGGCGCCGAAGAAGGCGATTGTGGACATTTAGTAAGCGTATCAACTGTTACGCCATCTGAACAAACATATTTTATAATCTCTGTCGCAGCAGGTTTTGGTGAATCTGTATTTTTTGGTTGCTGGTCTGTTGGAATATTTGTGCACCCAGAAACTAAAACAATTAACCCTATCAAAGCTACAATAAAATAGACGCTATTTTTTGCCTTCATTAATCTCCTCCGCAACATCATGCGCATCCACTATATTGAAAATCCAAAATACAAGCCATATCAGACCTGCAAAAAATAAATAACCTCCAAAGATCGAGTAAATAACGAAGATTATAAGGAAACAGCTTACAAAGAATATAGCTATTCCCTTTCCCAGTTCGCCATTGTATATCTGACCTAATCCTGCGTAAAGGAAAGACAGCACAGCTGCAAAGCCTGGATTTAGGACTTTTTGTTCTTTTACCCTCACACCGCATTTTGGGCATATCTCTGCTAATTTATGTATCTTTTTCCCACAAGTTGAACAGAACTTAGTAAGCGCGTCTGTTTTGACTGAGCGTGTTTTTTTGTTTTTTAAAAGAGGCGTAAACTCCTTAGTCCATTCATCTGATAATTCCCCAGAGGAGTGCCTTTTGCTTAACTCTGAAAGAGGGTCAATATTAGATTTCAAGAGCTTAAGACAACACCCTTTACAAGTTAAATCTTCTCCATAATACTCTAAAGAATCGTAACCAACATTCTTTTTACAGACTTTACAGACATCGATGTTTGCCATTTACACTCCCACATAACTCAATCACATTTTCCATATGATCTAAAGCCCATACAACACTCATCTTAACATGTCCCGCTCGGCATAAAAATTGACGTTTCTCCATTTAGATATGATTGAAGACCTTTGCTTCCTTCAGTATATTCTATACCATAACATTGTCCATTACAAAAGTCTATTATGCACCGAATATCAGTATCTTTTCCGACGCATTTGGTTTTGCACGATTGAAGTAGAGTTTCGGATGGTTGTTGTGTTGCTATCGCAGTTGGAGTTAGATTTTGACTTTCGGTAGGTGTAACAGTAGCTGTTGGTCGAACAGTCGCCAATGGGGTTGGCGTTGAAGTTGTTCCAGAAATTATTATATTACTCGGTATTTCAAAAACATACTGCGGATTGTTATTTATCATATCGAAGTATGTACCGCAAATCACTCTATGGGACACAAAATCATTAGGAGTTTTAAAGGCTAGAGCTACAATCTCTTTCTCTTTTGGCTGTGTATTAGAGTTACTGAATTCGTCGATTTTGGGTGATGTTCCACCCGAAACGACATAGTCATATGTGTAGCCTTCTTTATCCTGTATTTTACATGTAAATAATAACCCTGGACTATAGCTAGTTTTTTGATTGTTTTCAATTTCAAAATCCACAAATACCATTTTCCAACCTTCTTTATACTCATAATAAAGACCTTCGTGTCCATCTGTTATTTTATAGTCATCTTCATCACCATATTTTCCTTTCTCACTAAAAGACACAATTTGTTTAACTGTGATAAAAACATCTTTTTCTGGACTAATGGTTTTTGATAGTTCTGTACTTTGTGTTGATGTGGGTGTTGGTGTTATAGTTGGTTGTGTCGTCTGTTCTTGCCCTGTCCCAGAAGGAGTTTCTTTATCCGTATTCACAACATTACCTGTTTGTGCACATCCCGAAACCAATAAAACAGCTATTACAGATAAGAGCAGCACTATTGCAATCTTCATAGACTCAGATTGGGCTACAGATTTATAAGTCCAATTGTTATAGTATATTGTACAATACGTATCACATTATGAAAAGAGACATAGACAAGGAAATTCTGAAATATATGGATAGTTTGCCATTCTCGGCTACAACAGAAATGGTAGCCAAGGCTCTGGGTATCGCTTGGTACACAGCACAGATGCACCTCATGAAGTTGAGAGATGAAGGCAAGTTAAAGTTCTTTAGAATAGGCAGACAAAACCAGTTTATCCTGGCTTCAAAAATGAAGTAGCCTAATCACCTAATTTATATGGTGCTTTATCCATATCTAATTTATATGGTTAGAGCAAAGCCGAAAGACCACGAACATCATGACATAAGAGAGAAAAAATCAGATGAGGCCTTTTGTTCTTCATGCGGCGCAATAATAAAAAAAGATGCAGAGATTTGTCCCAAATGTGGTGTTAGAAATAAAAAAGATAGTGGAAAACCTAAAGGGGGTGCTGGTTGGTTGATATTTTGGATTATAGTTTTTTTCCCAGTAGCCATATGGTACTTTTTAACTAGAAGATGGGACTAATAGATTTGATTTTTTAATTACTTTTATGGAAAACTGATTAACAACCATTCCTTATACTTATTAATCTTAGTGGGAGAATCATATTATGAAAATTCCCAATAAGTTTCCACTAATACTTGTATTGTTAACTGTAATTCTAATATCTGGCTGTTCACAAACAGGAAAAGTAATCACAGAACCAACAACAGCACAATCTAAAGATGTGGCAGTTTCGGAGAAGCTGATAGTTAATCAGCTCACTGTTTTTGTATCTAAAGTTATAGATGGAGACACAATAGAACTAGAGGATAAAGTTAGGGTTCGACTGCTTGGAATTAATACACCCGAACGAGAACAGCCATATTATCAGGAAGCAACAAACAGACTAAAAGAGCTTGTTGAAGGCAAGAACGTTGTCCTAGAAAGTGATGTTGTTGATAAAGACAAGTATAACAGGCTGTTAAGACATATTTATGTTGGAGATGTTTTTGTAAACTTACAGTTGGTTAAAGAGGGGTATGCGACTGTGTACATAGTGCAACCAAATACACAACACGAAGCTGCTATGAGAGATGCAGAGAATGAAGCGAAAACACAAAGGTTGAATCTTTGGGAGCAACCAGCTGGAGAAAATGTTTGCGATAACAGGTGCATAGGTGTTTCTTATACGCATCCAAATGCGGAAGGTGATGATCGTAACAACCTCAACGACGAGTATATGGAATTTAAAAACACTTGTTCGCATTCTTGCGATTTTACTAATTGGACTATCAAAGATGACGCCAACCACATATATACATTCCCTTCGTTTGTTTTGGAAAAGGAGCAAACTGTGACAGTATATACAGGTTCTGGAACAAACACAAAAACAAATTTGTATTGGGGAAGACCTACAGCAGTCTGGAACAATGATAAGGACACTCTTTATTTGAGAAATTCGGATGGTGAATTAGTTTTAAATTATCCGTATACTGGATCAGCAAAATAAATATTTCGAGTGATTCTTGGAAATATAACATTGATATAATTCAACGTTAAGAACTAATAAGGTGAAATCTCAAGGCGTCCAACACATCTTTAGCTTTGGATAAATAATCAAATTCAGATTGGTGATATAAACTAGATTGATGATTGTGTCCATTATATGAGACAACAGCTAGTGCCTTGTTTTTCGGCATATTATTAATCAATGTAAAAAACTCGTCTGTGGGAAATATGTCCAATCCCATATTCCTGTTATAGCAAATAAGAAGTCCGAAGCTGTCGTCCGGTAGTTGGTTGAGTTTCTTTTGGATTGCTCTCACATCGTTTTGCAAGTCCATTTGTACCCCACCTTTAGGGTCTATTTTGCCCCTTTCTATGTTATGATTATGGGTGCTAGCTCCATGCCAAACTTGTATGCTTATACTATTGTCAAGTTGAATGTCTATATCATGGATTCCTGTAGAAATTTCTACTCCTGTTATTTGGAATCTCCCATCTTCAACAAATCTCTTAACAAAATCTGCGTGAACAATGTGTTCTATTGATGGGTCTTTTTTCAGTTTTGTAAGAAGTGCATTGATGTTGGGTATTTTATTTCCGTTCTTTTCTAAGAAATCTATATATTCTGGAGCCTTTTGTTCGAACTCTTGTCTTTCCGCCTTTGGATTTTTTATGAGCATATTGCATAACATTGTTATATCATCTAATGAAATAAAGGATTTATAAATTCAGAAGTTTACTATAATAGTATATGGCAAAACCAATAGAACCAACACCAGAACTTACTGGTCAGGATGCAAGGAGATTTGTTCAGAGAATGATAGAAAAACAGAATTCTCCTCCTACTCAGAAGGAGATTGAGCTAGCCAAAGAACTGCAGAAATTGGCAAAGATTTTCAACGCTTAGGTTCTTTATACAAAGGCACTATATTCAACAGATCATAGTACATAGTAACTGTTTCTTTTTCTTCTTCCCTCAATACCCAAAAACCTATTTTCTTGTAAAACTCCACAGCCTCTTTCTTAGAGTCCAAGACAAGGAACCGACAGCCGACCTCTTCGCCTATTTTTGAAGCTTTTATCATTGCAAATTTTGTCAGGAATGTTCCTATACCTCTCCCCGCAAATCTCTTATCTACACAAAGCCTTCCTATTTTAAGTGCAGGCAAACTTTTGTACAAAATGCCTTTTTCAACAAATATATTTTCCAGTTCTGTCTCCCTTATTCTGAGAGAGTCGTTTAGCAGAGAGACATAGGCAACCAATTCTCCAGTCTTTTTGTGAAACCAGAGGTATGTAGTCGATATTGATAGTTGTTGGTTTTTCATTGAATCCTCAACTAGAAAGGCCTTCAGCTCTTTGTTGTCTGTTGAGAAATTGGTTAAAATGTTTGTATGTATTGCTCCCATTTTTTCTGCCTTAAGATACTCTGGTGTTATTTTTTCTAACATAGCTAATATTAGCTTTCTTATATTTTATCCTTTCAAGAGTATATCAACAATCTCAGGCTTTTGTTCAGCAATGTTTTCCTTTCTTATTATCTCCTCAAGTAGCTTGAGCATCTCAGGATATTTCACAGCCACATCCATTATCTTGTCAGCCTTTTCTCTTCTAGCATCTCTTTCAAGAGCAGATTGTAATGTTAAAGGTTTACCGCACCTACAACAAAAGTTTACAATATCTTTGTTAAACCAACCGCAAACAGGGCATTTAATTGGTTGTAAAACAGATTTGTGATTGTCGTCTTTCTTAATGCCATATATTCCTAAGATTGCATCTTCAGTTCCTCTCATTGAAGCCTTGACATAAGTTATAACTTCTTTAGATCCTATTGACCAACCCATATAATAACAAAGCTGTGATTCGGTCAAAAAATTTGCAAGATGAGTTGCTCTAGACTTTCTGAAAGAATGTAAATTGCCCCTCTTTTTTACGCCAGATCTAACCATTATTTCTCTCACTAACTTACACAAAGCACCATATTCTAACCTTCTTTTTGAATTCCTATTTTCAGAAATCCAAACAAAATCGTCTAAGCTTTCGTTTCTGTGGTTTTCTAGCCAATTAGACAAGTAAGGGACACAGGAAACTACCCTCACATACCTCTCGCCAGTCTTTCCAACAAGTCTAATCTTGGCTCCATTATCATCAAATTCTATATCTTTTTTCTGTAGTGTTAAAAATTCTGAGGCTCTTGCTGAAGTTTCGTAGAGTGTAATTATAATAGCTTTATTCCTAATAGAACCAGCAACTGAAATCATCCTCTTTATTTCCTCTTCGCTAAACAATTCTTCTGGAGAAGGTAACTTTGTTCTCTGTTTCCTTGAAGCCGTTTTTAGTTTAAATGGGTCTACATCTACTTTCAATAACCATTTGTAAAACTTTTTTATAGCAATTTTGTAATCATAAATTGTATTTATTGTATAACCGTTTGAATCTATATGATCTGCAACTTTCATTATATCTTCTTTTTCAGCTTTGTCAAAATCTTTTCCCAGCCATCGACCTATAAACTTCAGGTGATAAAGATACTTTGATACCCTCTTGAAGCCTATTCCATCTCTCCTTAAAGCAGTTGCAAATTCTAGAACAAGTTGCTTGTTTCTTTCTGTTAAATCGCTATCCCTTACGTTTTCCAGAGCTGCTCTGTATTTCTCTTCGTCTCTATAAACTATAATATGTTTGTCCAACATAGTTCGTCATTCTCCCATCAATATTTAAGGATGGATGAGAGTCTAACTATGCGACTTTTATCCCGAGGGGGAGAGTCGAACTCCCGGCCTATCGGTAACTGCAACTCATTTTTTGATTAAACTTTTTCTAAAAGTTTATGAGCGACTGCTTTTGACAAATACGAAAATATATTTCCGTAAGCGACTACAGCCGATCGCTCTACCATTGCTCACTAAGCTTTTCTATCTTAACAAAGTGCTATAGTATATGCCTTTCTTTGGATAGACTGTAGACTTTCTTTCGCGAAAGAAAGGCTTAGGTGCTGAGCTACCTCGGGATAAAAAGTATTGGTGGCGGTTTATATAAATAACAAAAAGGCAGCTAAACTTGTCTACTTTTGTGAGTTCTCAAACAACATCTTGTGCGTTATTGAAGAAAAGTCCATCTTGTTCAACTTTATTTGCTGTATTGGGAAAAGGAGCGAGGAAAGCGTCCCCAAGATGTCACCATTCTTGTAAAAGCTGAGCATGTTGTTGTGTATGTGCGTGTACTCTGTATAATTCTTCATGATGCAGAGAGCAATCGATTCCATGTCCCCGCTGACTTTCAGTATTGGATAATACATCTCCATCATCTTCTGCGACTTCTCCTTCCTCACTTCAAAAGGACATTTCGGGCTGAACCTTGTGTAAAAAAAGGTCAGCAGTTCGCACCCAAGCTTTTCCATCGATGGTATATTCACAACCTTTATCAAACCGTTAGACAGCATCTCCTTCCTTATCTTGCTCACTGTGCTCCTTGTTTTGCCAGTCTTTTTCGACAGCTCAATTGCAGTGGCCTCCGGGTATTTCACCAGCGAATCCAGGACAACCTTCTCTATATTTGTCAACTCCACCCTTTTCGAATCCTGCGACCATACCGGCCCCACAAAATTTTCTCGGGTATCTGCGATCCCAAACAACGTGCCCAAAAGCGGACCGAAATCAAAAAT
>DATDTO010000046.1:0-2510 GCA_035290825.1 archaeon | reverse complement strand
ATACCTAATATAAAACAGAAGGTTATTAAAGTGTTTATGGGAAGCGAACTGGACATTCAGAATAAGATTTATTCGACTTTTGGGGAGGTTGCAAGCTCTATAGGCTATTCCCCCCTGCATGGAAAAATAATAGGCGTCCTTCTTGTCAAAAATAAGCCTATCTCTCTTCAAGAGCTTGCAAAAGAAACAGGGTACTCACCTTCCATGCTTTCCCTAAGTCTGGATCTGCTTGAAGTTCTTGGAGTTATCAGGAAGATCAAGAAAGAAGCTGACAGGAAGCTCTATGTTTCGCTGGCTGGAGATTTGCTCGAGGCCCTGAAACGGGCAATAATCATTAAATTGGAGAAAAGCATCCAGAACTCCCTTGGGGAATTTGAAGAGAGCAAAAAGGAACTGGCAAAACTAAGCTCAAAAGAGAAGGCTGAGGTTTTGAACAGCTTGGAAATACTTGAAGGCGAGGTAAAAAGGCTCAACAAGTATGTATCCCTCCTTTCCCAAATAAGGCTGCCATAAGGGCAGTTATTCGTGATGTCGGGGGCGATTTTGTTATTATTGCTAAATAGTTACCACAGTACTTCCGAAAGTGGAATATTTGGGTGATTGACACACAAATGCATATTGGTGGTGACCAATATGCAAAAAGAATTTCTCAAGCTGGCTTATAAAAGGCTACTCTCCTTGCTGGACAGATGCCTCACAATAGAAATCAAACCAAACGCAATATACACAAAGCAGGATGTTCTCGAGCCTGTAATAAGGGCTCAGGCAGAAAATACCTTCATAGAGTCTGCCTGCAGGAGAAATGGAAGGATCTCCTCAGATGATGCATTCTACCATCTGGACAAGCTATCTGTTGAGGAAATAACTGATTGCCTTGATGAAGGCATAGAAGATGCTTTAACAAGAATCAGAAAGAGGTATAGAATATCAGGGAAAGTTGATATTGCCATAGATGTCAATGAGGTCTCCTATTATGGGAAAGACCAGAACCTGTTCATACTCGGAGGCAAACAAAAAGCTGGAACAAACAAATTCTACAAAGTCATAACCCTTTGCATTGTTTCAAAGGGCAAGCGCTACACACTCGCTGCCATACCAATATCTTTCTTTGACATAACAGTCAAGCTGCTTGAGCAACTTGTTAAGATCGCCAGAAAGCATGTGAAAATAAGATATGCCTTTCTGGACAGGGGGTTCCTGTCTGTTGATTCTATAAACAAACTCTACGAGCTGAGAATGCAATTTATCATACCCATCAAGAAGAATGATAAGGTTGTGCAGATAATGAAAAATTGTTTTCTTAGCGGCGTGAAGAGGGTGCTGTATACAATGCGCTCAGGAAACAGGGAAGCGACATTTGATTTGGCTGTCCATGAGACAGACTATGATCTTGTTGGCTTTGCAACCAACATACAAGGCGATCCGAAGGAAATATCCAAACTTTACAGAAAAAGGTTGGGCATAGAAACATCGTACAGGGTTAAAAACAACTTCTTTGGAAGAACATGCTCAAGGCAGCCAAAGATCAGGCTGCTGTTTATTATGCTGTCATTCCTGCTCTATAATCTTTGGGTTCTTGCTAACAGGATATTGGGATGCAAGGATCTCAGTGTGACCGCAGGCGACATGCGCATAGAGTTTGTAAGGTTTATGGAAAATGGAACTCCATAAATTATTTGTTTTAGGTTTATTGGATTTTTGATAGACATCGGTCTGTCTGTTTTCTGTTATTGCTGGTAAACCAGCAATAATTTGATTTTGTTTCTGAATTTTATTGAAAATTAGATAAAGAAAGTCCAGTCTTAAAGGGGGGTTTATATACAGTTTTCACTCTACTTGCCGAAGTACTGAGGTAATCCAAAACCTGTGAAAGCTGGTGATGTAATAAGTATACATGATGGATATGTAGGATTCACTTTACTTGAAAGATCTGCAGAATCTGAAACTGCATAATTTCCATTTTCCAGTCGAACCCCGAAATCTTCTACAGCTATTTTTGTTTTCCCGTATAGCGAGGCGCAACAAAGCCAAAAATACCTCTTCTGCCAAAAAAGAGACGTGTTTTGTCACCAGGAGACTATTTATATAGGCTTAACTAATTATATAGTAATTGAATAGGCAGACAAATTCTGTCTATCAACACAAAAAGGAGTGTGAACAAAATATGGGTCTAGGAATGATTGCACAGGTATTAGCCGCTTTGTTCGTACTATTCACAGGACTTTGGGCATTACTCCCACTAGTTGGCGTGACAGCAGCAACAACTGCTTTAACATGGCTAGTAGGCGTGCTTGGAGTTTTAGGTGGACTAGTATGGCTCGCTGTTTCAGTAAGCGGTGGGAAGAAATAAGGGTTTAAACAACTTTTATTTCGCTTTTTCTTTGTTTTTTATTTTATTATCCTATTTTAAGAACTGGCTTTGTCATGTTTGATTTTTTTTAAACAGCCTCTCTCAAAAGCAATCCAACATCTTTAACACTTCTGACAGATTCGCAAGGGCTTCCGGAATC
>DATDTO010000045.1:0-6387 GCA_035290825.1 archaeon | reverse complement strand
GACCCTCTCAGTTTGCCCCATTATTTTTAGAATATGTCCTTGTCTGGAAGCCGTTTACGCAGGGAGTGGGTGAAGATGTCCAGTCATTTGAATTACATTTAGGTATAATCAGTATCACGGGTCCGACAGTTACGTTCACCCACCCATGTTCAGCAAAATACCAGTCTGATATTCCACCCTCAGCCATCGGGTCTTTATCAGCTGTAGAGCTTTTGTAAAAATCAAGTCCCCATTGCCAAGAAGCATCGTCTGTTGCCTTAATTCTGGTTCGCATTTCTATTGTTTTCGAGCCTTCAGGAATTTTAATCCTTGGATATTGGGTTCCCCACGGATGCAAAACCTCATTTGGATACAGATTAACCGGTGCAACTAGATTTCCATTTTGTATGTGAAATATATCTTGACCCCTTAATTCTATTCCAAACCATGGATCAATTGTCCAAGAACCGCCAAATGGTACAGTGTCTGTAGAATCAAAATTATCTTCAGCTATGACAGTTTCTTTTCCTATTTCATCTTTGACAACAAGTTCCATGTAATCAACCAAAACTTCACCTGATTTTCCACCAGGGATAAGAACAGCATTGCCCATTGGTATAGCTGAAGTTTGGTCAGTGATTTCCAGTGATTGAAGATAATACCCATTCTTACGTATTGCGATTTTATGTAATCTTGTTTCGTCTGATGGTTTGCCTAATGTGCCCGAACAAGAGCCTAATTTTGTCCATGATCTTGAATATTCACAATTTGTATTGCATGAAAGATTCCATTCAGTTAGTTGCCAGTCATTTTGATCGCAAATTTTCACATATGTGCAGCTAACTTCTTTTGTTTTTGTTTGCACTCCTTCACAGTTTCCTGTTTTTGTGTATGTCTCTATTTTCTTTCCATTTGATTGGCAAGTTTCTGATGAAGTTATGACATAACTAGTATCTGTGCACACAAGTTTTGCCTTTTCTGGTGGAGCGTAAACACAAACCTGCCTTGCCCCGTCTGGCGCTAGGCCATTGCAATCTGATCCAGTTTTCTTTGTGTAAACTCCACTCTGCCATCCACCAGAACACTCAGACCACTTAAAATCAAAGTCTGTTGTCGTGCAAGCCCTTTTTTGTGGAGTTGGCACAACAGGTTGTGATGGTGTTGGTTGTTGTGCAGATAAGTTTGGTTGATTTTGGGCTATACTAGGACTTGGTTGAGGCGTTTGAACAGATGATGGAGATGGTGTCGGGTTTGGTGATTGATTGGCTTGTGGTGTTTGTTGAGGTGTTGGTTGCGGTGCCGGAGCATTCGAAGCCACCGGTACTGCAGGCTTAGCAACGATTATTTTTGCGATGTCCGGTGTTGTTAATGACCCGTCTGAAGCAGTAAAAACTACATCAACTTCCCCATAAAAATCTGGGCTATTCTTGAATATTTTAGCTTTGTTACCATCTTCTATTTCAACACCGAGGCCTGGATCTGAAGTGTTTGCAAAAAAGGTAATTGTCGGAGAATCGATATCTGTGAAGTAGGCGCTCAAGTTTATTTTATACCACAAAGTTTTTTCGCCTATAAAAATTTTCGATATATGCTGCGTTACTTTTGGCGGATCGTTTACAGGGTTTACTGTGAGATCAACCAACCCCGCACCCCCGCCCTTACTCTTGGACCCAACCATAGAACTTGCACTGATCCCAATCTGCCTGCCCCCAGAAAAGTCCTTGTCCGGTGTGAATGTTATCACACCTTGGCTATCTACACTAAACCTTATATTCTGCACAGTTGCAGCTGTAAATGTCAAAGAAACACCATCCGGCACAGAGAAATAATCTTTCAGGTTAATGCTGTGTGTTGTGTCCTCATCCCAACTTTGGGCAGGGATATCTGAAATCTTGATAGCCGCAGGGACATCGCAACTGCCTTCTAAACAGCCATAAGGGCAAGTATATTCTTTGGAATTCCCTGTGCTGTTTGTCTGGCTATTGCAAATCCTTTCAACCAAGGTTTGATTGTCTTTGCAGCTGTCAGATTCTGTTGTTAGGCCAAAGGGGTTGCTGGTATATGTAAGATAACCCTTAGAATAATAATCTTGGCTATCAGAGTCTTTGCAGGTTGGTTGCGGCGGTGGAGGAGCTGGATTATCCTTTTTGTCCTTGCCCAACAGCTTGGCTAAGCCTGGTATATACTCGTACCACTTCTTTGCTTCCACTGGCATGGAGGCTATAAGCGAGGCTAGGAAGACCGCCAAAACTAGAAAAACTAAGAGTGTCGATTTGCCCATCCAATCCCTGTTTAGCATTTGATCTGAGAGATAAATAGGTTTGGTTTACTGTGACTCTAAAAACTCAAACAAAAGGTTTATAAGCCTAAACTAAAAGGTTTAATATGCTAGCCTTTTCTTTTCAAAAAGAAAATGCTACCGTACCGAAAAGAAAACGTTTACAAAACTAAACGTGTTGAGATCCCAAAATTAAGGTTTATTATGTTGCTTCCGAAGCCTGGCAAAAAGGAAGGTAGTATAAAGGAGATTGTTATCGACTCTTTGGGTTCAGTGTGGCCTCAGACGGCGAAAAGCTTATACAATTTGGTTAAATCAAAGGGAGTATCGGTGACTTATCAAGCAGTCTACAATACAATAAAGGATTTGGAGGCTGATAAAATACTATCAAAAACCGAGAAAGGATACCAGCTTAGCATAGAGTGGATAAAGCACCTTAAAACCCTCAGCACCAGCCTTGAGAACGCATATACAAAACAAATGGTGGTAGACGGTGACAAGCCCACAACACTTACGTTCGAGCGCCTTTGGGACATGTATATGTTTCTCCTTAAGTCTTTTGTTGAAGACCCTTTCAAGATGGGTGACAAAAGCGTCTGTTTCCAGAGCCAGCATGTTTGGTACAGTTTGGCAGGCACAGACAAAGAGTGGGGGCCGTACGAGGAGTTTTTAAAAACGCACAAGATCTACGGCGTGACAAAATCGCATTCCCTTTTGGATGACATCTTCAAGAAAAACTGGGAGCGTGCAGGCGTCCAGTACAAACTTGGGGTTGAAACCCACTCGACAAAAATAATGAGGGACACTGTGCTAATAGGCGATTATATAGTACAAATGTTTTTCCCGAAGGAGCTAACTGACAAGGAAAACAGCCTCCACAAAAAAATCAAAAAAATCGGCGACTTTGATTCGGCAGAACTCCACAAGTTTTTCTGGGAAAAGCATAAGTGGATCACGGTGATTGTATACAGGAACAGCTATATAGCTGACCAAATAAGGAAGGAGACTGAAGCACATTTTAAATAATTTATGCAATTTCTAGATGTTTACAAGACTTTTTTAGAAAATTATGGTGCCCAGTTGTGGTGGCCAACAACACCAGAAGGAGAAGTAAACCCTCAATATACAGGCGGATCAAAAACCAATAAACAAAGGCTTGAAGTTTGCCTCGGTGCAATATTAACACAAAACACCTCTTGGAAAAATGTCGAGAAAGCGATTGTTAATTTGAACAGGGAAAGGTTGGTTGATTTAGAAAAAATACAAAAAATAAAAAAAGAAAGATTGGAAGAATTAATCCGCCCTTCTGGGTTTTACAAGCAAAAAGCAGAGAGGCTGAAAACCTTTGCAGATTTTATTTTTGGGAAAAACTTTTCCGAGGTTACTAGAGAAGATTTGCTAAAACTAAAAGGAATAGGACCAGAAACAGCAGACTCAATACTTCTGTATGCTTGCGAAAAACCAGAGTTTGTTGTAGACGCTTATACTAAGCGCATTTTTGGTAGGTTTGGTTTGATAAATTTAGAAGAATATCAAGGAGTAAAAGAAATTTTTGAAAAAAATCTCCCAAAGGATGTAAAACTATACCAGGAATTCCATGCCCTTATTGTCGAGCACGCAAAAAGGTTCTGCAAAAAGGAGCCAGAATGTGCGAACTGCCAGCTAAACAGTCATTGTAAACATTATAAAGCTAAACTTGGAAATTAATATATGGGCGAACTTCGGGATAGCATCCTAAAACAGCAGTTGCAGAGGGAGATTGATCTGGCCAGGCAGTGCGAGGCTGAAGGCAAACAGAAGGAGGCCAGCACACATTATTCAAAGGCCGCATCCCTGTATAATCTTCTTGGCTACAAAGAGACAGCAAACCAGTACCAAAGCCTTGGCGAGACAATAAAAAAACCAATCACAGAAGATGACAAAGCTGTAGAGTCTGCAATAGACAGCTTGATTGTTACACAGAAGCCCGATACAAAATGGGAGGATATTGGAAATTTACAAGAGGCTAAAACAACACTTAAGGAAGCGATAATTTTGCCTTTCATCAAGAAAAAACCTGATTTCGTGCGCTCCACTAAAACCATCCTTTTGTACGGACCTCCAGGAACTGGAAAAACACTGTTGGCGAAGGCCTCAAGCCACACATTGGATGCGAGTTTTTTCGAAGCCCAAGCCTCGACTTTGTTGAGCAAATATTATGGAGAATCAAACAAAATTCTGTCAGCCCTGTTTCTCAAGGCCAGGGAAGTCCAGCCATCGCTTGTTTTCATGGACGAGATCGACTCCATAGTTTTAAGCAGGGAAGGTGACATACATGAGGCTACGAGAAGGGTTGTGGGCCAGCTGTTGTCAGAGTTGGAGGGCTTCAGCACAAAGAAAGAGGACAAAGTTATCTTTATCGGCGCAACAAATCGTCCTTGGGATTTGGACGACGCATTGCTTTCCAGGTTTGAGAGGAAAATTTACGTGCCTTTGCCTGATTCAGGCGCCAGAAAAACAATTTTCCAAATCCATACAAAAGGCGTGAACCTAGATGGAATTACACATGATGATTTAGCCGGGTTAACAAACAATTTCTCTGGAAGGGACATCTCAAATGTGTGCAGAGAGGCTGTCGCCAGCATGATCAGGGAGCAGAATTCAGGCCTAGAAGACCTTACATCAAAACAGATAGACAGCTACACGCTAAAGCATCGCCCGCTGACAAAAAACGATTTCGACATCTCCCTGAAGAAAATAAAACCGGTCTCTGACGAGGCCGACCTCAGAAGGTTTGACAAATGGAAAGAAGAGTTCGGCGGGTAAGCTAATAAAGTTAATATCCTAATTATAAAACAGTGGTTTCCACTTTCTTTTTGTAAATACAGAGGGAAGGTTAGAGATCTTGTCTCACAGCGTATATGGGGACAAGAGACATCTCAGCATGAGATGCTGAAACCGTAGGTTTCCTAATGGCAGCTGGAAGACGGCTTTTAAACCCTTCGGGGACGAGTTTGAGCGGTTTGTGCAATATTTGCGGTGGCCAAGCCAAGCCAGCCTACACATGCAATACATGCGGTTCCACAGTCTGTTTAAGCTGTTACCAGCACAACATTGGGATGTGCAATAACTGCACCAGCAGGAAATTCAGGTGATTATTCAAAATCAGCAGCTACACGTCTTTGCCCTTTCCCATCCATATAAATCGCTATTTTCTTCTTGCCGCTTCTGTAATGGTTAGCAACCAAACCTACAACCTCTTCTGTCATTGGGTATAAGACTCTCTGAGCCTCTTTAGGGATTCCCTTGAGGCCTTCGTGCGCCAATTCTGTCAAGGCCCTTTCGTCTATAAAACCATCATCGTATAATCCCTGAAGAAAATCAAGGTGACAAATTGTCAATCTAGAAAGTTGGAAGCCTTGCCTTCTCATATTTTTATTAGAAAGGTTAACCTTTTAAGCTAGGCAATAAAATTGCCAACTAACAACAACATACTTAAACACCAAAATACTAAATAAATAACATAATATGACCAAGCCCAAAATTTACCTTCTAATAATCCTCCTTGTGGCAGTTATTTTTGTCAGTGGCTGGAGCCAACAATCAAAAGTAGCGCCATCCGCTACAATCGCAGAGGTGGTCAGAATCGGCCCTGAAACAGCTGACACTGTTTATCAGGCTACATTGCCTTCAGGCTCAAATTCTGTAACAGTAGCAGACCGAAACGGGCAAAAGGCAAGCTTTGATTTAAAAGATCCTAGAATGGTTCAATTTGTGTCGACATGGTCTGAAACACGCGGCACACTAATGACAATTGGAAATGCCCTATACGCTGTGGCAGAAAATAGGGAGGATAAAAAGTTTCTAGCCCTTGATATTGAAAAAGATAAGTTAACTGAAGTTGAACAGTGCTCAGATGGCTCTGCAATAATCAGAGAAAATGGGAATGTTGTAAATACAATAACTGAAAAGGATGTCAATACAAATGACAGAGCCGCCATGGTAGCATTGTTACTGGGCCTTAAAGGGCAAAAGGCAAGCATAGTGACGCTTCAAGAATCCCCCAGTACAGATGTAAGCGGATTGTCAGGAGCTGTTGTAAAGAAATTTCCTGGTTTAAATGGTGGGTTGACAGGCTTCCAGATTGTTAA